>NZ_JBHTLD010000009.1:0-47369 GCF_042678745.1 Pontibacter rugosus
TAGTACAAATTATATACTTGATAAAATCAATGTTAGTAAAGTATAAGTATGGCTTGCTAGAAGAAAATCAGTAGCCACTTATTTCTTCCAGCAAAGGAACTGAAGCCTTAACAAGCTCTTCTACAGTAACATAAGTAGGTATTTCTGCAACAAAAGCATCAGCGGCTTCAAGCGCTTGCAAATGCTGCAGCAAATCTTTCCGTTTGATGGTGCCTACCAGCTGCTCTGCTTGAGCATCAACCCCAAAAGAAGTTAGTTCCAGCCAGGCTAATTCCGGCAATAAAGTTGGCTTTGATGTACGCAGGTACAATTTCAAAGCGGCATCTTCTTCTAGCTGCACTGCTGCCCGATCCAATTTCTGGTACGTATATTTATACCCAGCCAGGGCAGCTGAAATATCAGCCCAGACAGCAGAACCAGTAGGATGGCTGCCAGCACCTCTCCCCTTCAGAAACTGATCACCGGCATACTTGGCTTTTAGCTGCACGCCATTGAACTCTGCCTCTACATAGTATAACTCAGATTCAGGAAAGACGAATGTTGGCAGCACCTGTACAAGCAGCTTATGCTTTATGTCCAACTTTGCTGAAGCGACTAAGCGAATACGTGCGCCCAGCGCCTGAGCCAGTGATACATCGCGTTTCGCTATATGTTGTATACCTGCACGTAGTATATCAGACGGTGCAGGCAAAGCACCAAAAGCATGCGCGGCTATTAAGCTAATCTTATGCATGGCATCATAACCACCTACATCCAGCGTTGGGTCTGCCTCTGCAAAACCCAGCTCCTGAGCCTGTTGCAGGGCATCGTCATAGCTTAACCCCTCGGCATCCAGCTTGGTGAGAATGTAGTTAGAAGAGCCGTTTAAAATGCCACTTACCTCTTGCAACTGCTCATTTCCATAATAAGCTTCCAGCGTGCGCAGAATCGGAATGCTGCCGCATACGGCTGCTTCGTAGAGAAGTGTGCCACCATACTGCTTCTGTAGCTCTACCAACTCAGGCAGGTTCTCCGATACCATTTTCTTGTTGGCTGATACGATGATTTTGCCTGCTTTCAGCGCTTGCCTCACTATAAAAAATGCCTCTTCCGGATCGCTGATGAGCTCGGCAAAGAGATCTATTGTTTCATCTTGTAATAGCTCCTGCGGATCATACGTAAACCTGTTGCTGGGCAGTGTTCGCAGTTTTTCTTTATCACGCACACATATTTTTACTACCTCCAGGTGGGTGTTATCCTGTAGCACATCGTGCAGGCCCTGCCCCACGCAACCAAAGCCAAATATCCCGATGCGTTTACCACTGTTGTTCTTCATAGTTTAATGCTGCTTTTAACTTGTCCTGTTGATAAAAATCTTTGATGGCCTCTGTCAATTGCTCAAATTCCACTAAAAAGCCGTCGTGGCCGTAGCTGGAGTTGATCAGGTAGAATGAGGAGCTTTCTACATGCTCATGCAAGAAATACTGCTCCTCCACCGGAAAGAGCAAGTCTGAATTTACACCTACAATTAGAGTCCGGGGCTTTAGCTGTGTCAGTGCTTTTTCAACTCCTCCCCTGTCGCGCCCCACGTTGTGCGAATCCATAGCTTTTGAAAGCAGCCAATAAGTATAGGCATTGAACCGCTGCGCCAGTTTTTCGCCCTGGTATACTTGGTAGCTGGCCGCCCTGAAATCTTCCGTTATACTATGCCCTGGCTCCTGCTGCGACTCGTTGTAAGTTTTATAGTGTCTGTAAGAAAGCATGGCAATAGCACGTGCCGTTTTCATACCTTCTTTACCTGCATTTGCTGTGCTGCTTTCCCAGCTCGGGTCCTGGCGAATAGCCATGCGTTGCGTTTCGTTAAAGGCAATACCCCACGGTGAGTGGCGTGCATTACTGGCCACATGCACCAGCCGCTCAAATACATCCGGCTGCACCAGTGCCCACTCCAGCGCCTGCTGCCCACCCAGCGAGCCACCAATCAAGGTATGGATGCGCTCCAGCTCCAACTCCTGCCGCAGCAAATCGAAAGCACGCACTACATCCCGGTTCGTGAACTGCGGGAATGTATGGAAGTATGGCTGTAAAGTTTTTGGGTTGATAGACAGCGGCCCGGTAGAGCCATAGCAACCACCAAGTGTATTGGCGCAAATCACAAACCACTCACGCGGGTCGTAAAACTTATCTTCTCCAAAAAGATCGCACCACCAATCGGTAAAATCTGAGCTGCCGGTAAGGGCATGGCACACCCACACAACATTGCTACGCTGAGGATTTAGCGTACCATAAGTGGTATAAGCCAGCTGGAAGCCCGGAAGTGTAGCTCCGGACTCCAGCTGAAACTCTTGTTGATGGTGAAATAACTGAGGTGTTGGCATAGTAATTTTAAACTGCGGCTGGCTCTTCTGCCTGTACTTTAGCAAAGGCTTGCGCTATATCTGCTTTAATGTCTTCTATATGCTCGATGCCTGCGGAAATGCGCAGCAGCGTTGGCTCCACGCCTGCGTTTAGCTGCTCTTTTTCTGACAGCTGCTGGTGCGTGGTAGAAGCAGGATGTATGATAAGGGTTTTGGCATCGCCCACGTTAGCTAAATGGCTAACCAGTTCCAGGCTGTTTACGAATTTCTCTGCCTGCTGCTGATCGCCTTTCAGCTTAAAAGACAATACTCCACCAAAGCCTCGCTTTAGGTATTTCTTAGCTAACGAATGGTATGGGCTGCTCTCAAGGCCTGGGTAATTTACACTCTCTACCTGCTCATGCTGCTCCAGCCATTCAGCCAGCGCCTGCGCGTTCTGCACCGTTCTATCCACGCGCAGCGAAAGTGTTTCGAGTCCCTGCAGTAGCAGGAAAGAATTAAAAGGGCTAATGGCAGGGCCAAAATCACGCAGGCCTTCGACACGGGCACGTATGGCGAAAGCTATGTTACCGAAAGGTCCGTCCGATCCAAAAACTTCCCAGAAGTTAAGGCCGTGGTAGCCTTCGCTTGGCTCCGAAAACTGTTTAAATTTGCCGTTGCCCCAGTTAAAGTTACCGCCGTCTACAATCACACCGCCTATACTTGTGCCGTGGCCTCCAATCCATTTTGTAGCAGATTCAACCACCACATTAGCGCCGTGCTCCAGCGGGCGGAACAAATAACCTCCTGCACCAAACGTATTATCTACCACCAACGGAATGTCATGCTTCTTAGCAAGTGCGGCAATGGCTTCGAAATCCGGAATGTTGAAACGCGGATTGCCGATGGTTTCTACATAAATGGCTTTCGTCCTATCGTCAATCAATTTTTCATAGCTTTCTGCCTCATCACTTTCAGCAAACCTTGCCTCTATACCCAGTCGCTTGAACGATACTTTAAACTGGTTGTAAGTACCGCCATACAGGTAATTTGTGGTAACAAAATTATCTCCGGCCTCCAGTATGTTGTTAAGAGCTATAAACTGCGCCGCCTGTCCTGATGCTACTGCCACGGCCGCCACACCACCTTCCAGCGCCGCAATGCGTTTTTCAAACACATCAGAGGTAGGATTCATGATGCGGGTATAGATGTTGCCAAATTCTTTGAGTGCAAACAGGTTAGCACCGTGTTCGGCGTTTTTAAAAGCATAAGAAGTAGTCTGGTAAATAGGCACCGCACGCGACTGTGTTGTTGGATCTATTTCCTGGCCTGCGTGTAGCTGTAGTGTTTCGAAATGCAATGCTTGTGACATAATTATGCTGATTTAATAAGGTTAGCTTGGGAAAATATAAACTAAAAGAAAGGATGCTGTTGAGCCGCAAAAAGCCTGATTTGTTTACAGCGTAGCCATAGCAGCAGACTTAACATCTGCCACTAAGCCGTTCTGAAAACAGGATTTTTATACTTGGATGATCAACAACAGTAACACATGCTGCACATGGGCGTGCGCATGACAAATTGTTTAGCAGGAGCTAAATAAAGATTTTGCGACAGGTTATACCCTGCCGGTGCAAATGATACTACGAGTTGTGTTGGCTTAATTCCCTTGTTCATTTTCGTATCAATTTATATTCGTCCGGCACCCTGCCGAACTCAGGAATTAGCACCTTAACCACGGTAGTTAGGTTGCTAGCGCTTCATAGAGCCTGTCTCTCCACGCTTCTTTATAAATCAATATCCGCAAAAGGGACAATTGACTTGATGTTGCAATTATACGGGACGAATTTTTAAAAAGCCAAACAAAAACAACATTTTTTCACAACACATACTTTATCCTCCTGAAAATTAAAGCATTAGAGGCCATACATTATTTAACTATACTTGCAGCCGCTTGCATCAGGGTCTCTATTTATCTTTAAATCATGATTTTACATATTTGGTGTTCTGTGTTTTTGTGAAGAAAGCTTTATCTTAGAGCCTTAGGAGCCGGCAATCTGCTGGTAGTGCAGGTGAAATTTTATTGAGCGAGCGATGTCCCATATCTATATCAGCCATAGTATAAGCCACCAGGAACAACCTGGCCCCCTCTCCCTGCATGCCCTGCACCAGCAGATACGCGAGGAGTTGGAGCTTGCTTTTCCAGATAGCTATTGGGTGGTGGCTGAGATAGCACAGGTAAACGTAGACCGCCGCAAAGGCCACTGCTACCTTACCCTGGTAGATAAAGGCGACGATGCCCGGCAAATGCTGGCACAGGCCCGCGCTACTATCTGGGGCTCGCGTTACCAGATGCTGGGCCGCCACTTCGAGGAAAAAACAGGCCAGCCGCTGAAGGCAGGGCTAAAGGTGCTGTTGCAGGCAACAGTGCGGTTTCACGAGCTTTATGGCCTTAGCCTCGACATTACCAACATTGATCCCAACTATACGATCGGTGACCTTGCGCGCCAGCGGCAGGAAACCTTGAAGCGTTTAGAAGCTGAGGGGCTGATGGAGGCGAACAAGGCGCTAGAGCTGCCGATGGTGCCGCAGCGCTTGGCCATTATCTCCTCTGCCACGGCTGCCGGTTTCCAGGATTTTGTGCATCAGCTGCAAAACAATAGCTACGGCTATACCTTCAGCACAACGTTGTTTCCGGCCACTGTGCAGGGCAACGAGGCTCCGGCTTCTGTAGCCAGTGCTTTTGCCAAAATCAGCAAGTATAAAGATCAATATGATGTAATCGTGCTGATTCGTGGCGGTGGTTCCCAGACAGACCTAAGCTGCTTTGATGACTATAAGATAGCCGCATCCATCGGAAAATCTCCGTTGCCGGTGCTGACGGGTATTGGGCATGAGCGCGACGAAAGTATAGCCGATTTGGTAGCGAACACGCGCCTGAAGACACCTACGGCCGTAGCGGGTTTCCTGATTGACAGGTTCAGAGCTGCCGAAGAGTACAGCGAAAGCTTGTTCGATAGCATCCGGATGTTTTCGGCACAGCAGATGAAACTGGCACATGACCAGCTGGAGCGCCTCAGCCATCGGGTAAACAATAACACCAAACAGATATTACAGGCACGAAAGGATAAACTGGAGATACTCTCCCGCGGATTGCTGCTTAAACCAAAGTCCTACATCGAAGCGCAGAAGCACCACGTAAGTAACCTGGAAAAAGACCTTAACTCCGAAACAAAAGATTTGCTATACGAGCAGGAGCGGCTGCTGCAGGAGCTATCGGTGTGCGTGGAAGGCAAAAGCCAGCGCTACTTGCACATGAAGGAGCACGAGCTGAACCACCTGGTGCATTGCCTGGAAACGGAGTCTAACGACAAACTGAAACAGGAACAGTTAACCTTTACCAAGTATAGCGACAAGCTAACGTATGGTGTAAAAAACAAAATGCAGCATGAGAACCACAGGCTAAAGCTGCTGGAAATGAGTGTAGAAGCCAATAACCCAGAAAAGCTGCTGCTGCGTGGTTACACGCTGACTTTAGTAGACGGGAAAATAATTAAAAGTGTAAAAGACGTGAAAGATGGAGACGTGGTGCAAACCAAAATGCAGGACGGCTCCATCCATAGCTTAGTTGTAACTATTGATACTGATGAGTAAGGATTTGAACCAAATGACCTACCGCGAAGCAACGCAGGAGTTGGAGGAAATACTACGTGCCATAGAAAATGATGCCGTAGACGTAGATGAGTTGACGCAAAAGGTACAGCGATCGTCGCAGCTGATTAAGCTGTGCAAGGAAAAGCTGCGCAAAGCCGAAAAAGCCATCGACCAGGTATTTAACGAAGAGAATTGCGAGGTACCGGAACAGCCAAAGCAGAAGGACAGCAAACCAGCAAGCAATACATTGTTTTAGGAGAAATTGAAAAGTGGCTTTTTAAACCTTATCAAGCTGATAAACTTTAGACAATTTCTTTTTCCCTCATTCCTGTCATCTCGACGTCAGGAGAGATCTTTCCAGAATTCCCGATAGATTGATTTCTCACTACGTTCGAAATGACAGTAGCAGGAAATGATGAGGTAGGCCATACCCTACTTACTCTAGACCATCAGCAAGTATAATAAGCCATAAAACAGAAAGCCCCACCTGTACACTACAGATGGGGCTTTCTGTTATTTTATACTTTGCTATCAACCAGTCATCAAAGCACCGCCAGAAGATTGCTCCTGACTACGGCTTTGCACCAGCCTCGACAGCATTTCGCGTGCTTCTTTGCAGGTATCCACATGATACTTAGCTACAGAGTACGAGTTGCCGACTTTTATAGTATACGATTCACGTGGCATGGCTTTGAAAATGTCCTCATCACCCCAGTCATCACCTACGGCCATCACAAACTTGTGCGGGAACTTACTCAGCCAATAGCTTGATGCTTTGCCTTTGTTGATTTCCTGTGCCTTCACCTCCACAGCCATTTGACCATCCAGCACCTGCAGGTTGCTGTTGGATGCAAGGAAGTTTAGATGGCTGGCCAATTCGCGGGCACGCAGCTCACCAAGACCTGTTTCTACGCGGCGGTAATGCCATACCAGCGAGTATTCTTTTTCTTCTATAAACGAACCCGGTGTACGGTCTACGTACAGGTCCAGAATCAGGCGGATATCTTTCTTCCAGTCATCCATTAAACTAAGCATGGTTTGCCAACCGGTGCCTTTCTGTTTTATCCAGACGCCGTGCTCTGCAATAATATCGATGTTCAGGTGGCCCAGCCAATCCTGCATCGTAGCCTTCTCGCGGCTGCTCATTACAACCACCCTATTTTTAGGGCTGCTGCTCAGGCTTTCCAGTAACTCCATCAGTTCATCATCCGGTCTAGCCATGAGTGGGCGGTTACGGAAATCAACTAAGGCGCCATCATACTCCAGGAAGAACAGGCGTGAGCTGGATGAGTCGTAAGCGTCGCTCATCTCCATAAAGATAGCTTCGTCGAGGTAAGACGTAGCCAGCGATAGCTGCTTGATCTTCACATACGACAGGCGGTCCATGAACATGCTTACCCAATGGTGAATGTTGTAGCGCTGAAGCGAGGTTTGCATATTGCGCATGTGCGTAATCTGCTCTTCTTCCGGCATGGTAAGCGCCTGGTGTAGCGCCTCCACCATCTGGTTAATATCGTTCGGGTTGATAAGAATGGCGTCAGAAAGTTCTTTAGAAGCTCCTGCCATCTCACTAAGTATCAATACTCCTTTTTGGTCGAGCTTACTGGCCACAAACTCTTTACATACCAGGTTCATGCCGTCACGCATCGGTGTCACCAGCCCTACATCTGCCATGCGGTAAAATGCTGATAGTGTTTCGAGTGGGTATGAGCGGTAGAAATACTGTATCGGGTTCCAGCTAATGCGGCTATACTTACCGTTGATGCGTCCAACCAGTTCGTCTACCTCCTCTTTCAGTTCCTTATACTTCTCTACAGCATCGCGGCTTGGTACCACTAGCATCAGTAAAGTTACCTTTTGCTGAAACTCCGGGTACTTTTCCAAAAACTTTTCAAAAGCTTCTAATCGCTGCGCTATCCCTTTAGAGTAGTCTAAACGGTCGATAGAAAGTATAACTTTTTCGGCGTTAAGGTTGCCACGGTATACATTCTCCCTTCTTTTGACTTCTTCCAAAGCAGCTGTTCCTGCATACTTATCATAGTCTATCCCCATCGGGAAAGAATCTACCAGCAGCGAGCGAGTGGGTGTATTAATCCAACCATGTGTGCTGCCGTAGCCTACAATGCGGTTTACTGAACTGAGGAAGTGGCGCATGTCATCGTAGGTATGGAAACCTACCAAATCAGAGCCAAGCATGCCCTCCAGCAGCTCTTTTCGCCAAGGCAACAGGCGGAATACTTCGTAACTAGGGAACGGGATATGCTGGAAGAAACCAATGGTACTGTCAGGCAGTTTTTCGCGGAGCATACTTGGCAGCAATAGCAACTGGTAATCGTGTACCCAGATGGTATCTTCCGGCCCGGCCTGCTTTACCACCTCATCACAATACTTCTGATTCACCTTTACATATGTTTCCCATAGCTGCTGGCTATAGACAGCGTATTGGCTGAAGTAATGGAAAGTAGGCCAAAGGGTTTCGTTGCTGAACCCTTCATAAAATTCTTTTATTTCAGTTTCAGTCAGGAAAACGGGATGCATGTTTTCTTTATTGAGATCATCAATAATGCGCTCCTGTTTATCTTCTTCAGATACCACTTGGCCAGGCCAACCTATCCAGAGGTTGTTCTCTTTTTTATAGAAAGAGCCTAAGCCCGTTGCAAGTCCGCCTTCACTTGCCTGATAACTTAGTTGTCCATCCTTCTCTTGTAGTTTTACAGGTAACCTGTTTGAAACAATAATAAGTTTTGCCATGCTTTGTGGTAATTTTCTCAGCCCCTGCTTGCAGCTGGTAATAGTAGGTGCGGTGATACGCTACAGAGCTGCTGAGTACGTTTTATCTCCATCGGTTGACACACATCAACCTAAATCTGCATACGTAAAAAAGGCTTCTACGTTCTCTAATATAGCACAATACCTATTAGCATTTAAATATTTAGCGATATTTATTTAAAGGACAGCACGATAACTTTTAGAGCCGATCCACAGTATTTTCACTTTGATCTTTCCATGCCCTGTACACACGCACCCTATGAAAAACCTACAGGTACTTTACAATAGCCTTGAATACTATCTGACTGGCCTTGCCTATATAGCAGCAGCCATTCTGGTAGGCCTTATAGTTAAACTACTGCTGTTCAGATTACTGAACCTCTATAACAGAACTGACAATCCTTACCTGGTCAAGTTACTGACAAAGCACCTGAGCAAGCCTTTTTCGTTGTTCCTACCCCTGCTTTGCGTATCTATTCTGCTGCCTTCGCTGTCTTATTCACCCGGTACACTACAGGGGCTTAAGCGCCTGACAGAAATTCTAGATATAATTGTTTTCGCCTGGATTTTAATAAAATTCACTGACGTAGGCCGTGATCTGGTGCGGCAGAAGTATGCCATTGAAAAAGAAGATAACATCCGGGAGCGACGGCTGATTACACAGCTACAGTTCATGCGGAAGCTTATGGTTGTCATTATTATTTTTCTGGCTACCGCTTTGATACTGCTGAGCTTTGAGCCCGTGCAAAAGCTGGGTACCGGCTTGCTAACCTCTGCCGGAGTAGCAGGAGTGGTAATAGGATTTGCAGCACAGACTTCCATTGCCAACCTGCTTGCCGGTTTACAACTTGCCTTTACTCAACCTATACGCCTGGATGATGTGCTGGTGGTGGAGAATGAGTTTGGCCGGGTAGAGGAAATTACACTTACCTATGTCGTGCTGAGGATCTGGGATAACCGCCGCCTTATTCTGCCGCTGAATTACTTTATCCAGAAGCCGTTTCAGAACTGGACACGCACCGGTTCTGATATACTGGCCACCGTTTACCTCTATACCGATTATACCTTACCCATAGAGCCGCTTCGTAAGGAATTTGATCGTATCTTAGCACTAACACAACTTTGGGACAAGCGCGTGTCAGTACTACAGGTAACAGACTCTAAAGAGCGAACAATGGAGTTACGTGCCCTGATGAGTGCACATAGCTCTGGTGTTGCCTGGGATCTGCGCTGTTATGTGCGGGAGCATCTCATTGATTTTATACAGAAAAACTATCCTGAGTCATTACCTAAAACGCGATCTGTTTTTGTGGGGGATCACCTCTCTCCTCTTGCAGAACTATCTTAAACACACTTCAGGCATAATCGAAATCAACCATGGCCGGTTTCATTATATGTATGAAACTGCTCCCAAGGTTAAACAACATCAAATTAAATCATGGACTTATTTAAAGGCATAGACCCAGCAATTGTAGAATGGGTGATTATACCTGCTCTTATCTTTTTCGCCCGCATATGCGATGTTACACTCGGCACGCTTCGTATAGTTTTTATATCGAAAGGCGATAAAAAGATTGCCCCTCTTTTAGGTTTTTTGGAGGTACTGATTTGGTTGATCGCTATCACACAGGTAATGGAGAACCTGAGCAATGTGGCATCCTACTTAGCATGGGCAGGAGGCTTTGCAATGGGTAATTTTCTGGGCTTGCGCGTAGAGCAGAAACTGGCGCTGGGGCAAATGGTAGTACGGGTTATTACAGTGGAGCCTGCTGATAAATTAATTGAACGCCTATCCGGCCACGGCTACCGCCTCACCTGCATCGATGCCCGGGGAACACGCGGGAAAGTAAACCTCTTGTTTCTGATCGTGAAACGTAAGAAGATGGATGAGGTGATTGGCATTATACGCGACTACAATCCACAGGCATTCTACTCTATAGAAGACGTTCGCTCAGTTTCGGAGGTAACTATTCCGCATGAGGAACCAAGCGAGCAAACCAGGTTCAGAAAGTATTTTCCGCTTCGAAAAGGAAAGTAGTTTATAGTTATTGGACTACCTCAGATAAGCAATTTTGCAGTTGCAATCCTATCAAGAGAAGCTATTACTGGCGCAAACGGAGGCTTGCTGTTACTTAATCAGATTAAAGGAATTCGTCATAAAAGAAGCCGAAGTATAAATCATACTTCGGCTTCGGCTTTTTATACTTGTTACTCTAAACAACTAGCTGCTAGCGCCTAACAAATACTAAGCGCGGTGGAGTTTATAGTAAGAAACAGCAAGTGGCGGCACCTTCAGCGTAATAGAATGCTCCTTTCCGTGGAAAGGCTCCGGCATTGTCTGAACTGGCCCCTCATTGTGCACATTACTACCTCCGTAGCGCGCATCATCAGAGTTAAATACCTGCACCCAGGTACCACTATGCGGCACACCCAGACGATAATGCTCATGTACCACGGGCGTAAAGTTACACACCACCAGCATCTCCTCCTCAGGGCTATTTCCTTTGCGCAAGAAGCTGAGCACAGAATTGTGCGCATCGTTATAATCTACCCACTCAAATCCTTCCGGACTAAAACTGTGCCTGTACAGTGCTGGCTCTGCTTTATAAACAGCGTTCAGCTCCCCTAGCACATCCTGAATGCCTCGGTGGAAACCATGCTCCAGCAAATGCCAGTCCAGGCTACTGTCGTGGTTCCACTCTTTTGCCTGTGCTATATCTGCTCCCATAAACAACAGTTTAGTACCAGGGTGGGCATACATGTAAGCATAAAGGGCACGAAGGTTTGCGAAACGCTGCCACTCGTCTCCCGGCATTTTATCAATCAAAGAACCTTTGCCATGCACTACCTCATCATGTGATAAAGGCAGCATGAAATGCTCAGAGAAAGCATAGATAATACTGAACGTAATTTCGCCCTGGTGGTGACGGCGGTAAACAGGATCTTTGGAGAAGTAGTCTAGCGTATCGTGCATCCAGCCCATCATCCATTTCATGTTAAAGCCAAGGCCGCCATTATCAAGACTTCCTGTTACAGCAGGCCACGCAGTAGATTCTTCTGCAATGGTTAATACTTCCGGGAAGTTTTCATGCACGGCATGGTTAAACTCTTTAAGCAAGGAGATAGCCTCCAGGTTTTCGCGGCCGCCGTGTTCGTTCGGAATCCACTCTCCTTCTTTTCGGCTGTAATCCAGGTAAAGCATCGAAGCGACAGCATCTACGCGGAGTCCATCTACATGGTATTTATCCAGCCAGAACAGCGCATTGCTGATCAGGAAAGAACGTACCTCGTTACGGCCATAGTTAAAGATGTAGCTGTTCCAGTCCGGGTGAAATCCTTTGCGTGGATCAGCATGCTCAAACAGGTGCGTGCCATCAAAGTAGGCCAGACCGTGCTCATCTGAAGGAAAGTGCGAAGGCACCCAATCGACAATCACACCAATTTCATGCTGGTGCAGCTTATCGATGAGGTACATGAGATCTTCCGGAGACCCAAGTAAACTGTGTGCTGCAAAGTAGCCTGTAATCTGGTAGCCCCATGAGCCGTTAAACGGATGGTGCATGACAGGCATAAACTCTACGTGCGTAAAGCCCATGTGCTTGATATAGGCTGGCAACTCTTCTGCCAGCTCCCGGTATGTAAGTGGGCGGTTATCTTCTTCCGGCTTTCGTCTCCAGGAGCCCAGGTGCAGTTCATACACGCTCATAGGCTGTGCCTGCCCCGCCATGTTCTTGCGCCTGTCTATCCATGCCTGATCCTGCCACTCATAGTTCAGGTCGCCCACAATAGAGGCGGTATGTGGCGGTGTTTCGCGGCGAAATCCAAACGGGTCGCTTTTCTCGGCGTGGTATAAATTGTACTTCGACTTGATGTGATACTTGTACATGGTATCAGCATGCACATCAGGCACAAAGCCTTCCCAGATACCTGAGTCATCCATGCGGAGGTGCAACTGGTGGTCTTCGCGGCTCCAGCCGTTAAACTCACCCATCACCGATACCTGGTCGGCATTAGGGGCCCACACCGCAAAGTAAGTACCCTTTTTGCCGGCTATCTCCATCTGGTGCGAACCCAGCTTGAGGTAGAGCGAGTAATGCTTACCTTCTTTAAAGAGGTAAATATCAAATTCAGTAAAGCGGCTGGCATACCATACCGGGCGATCCTGCTGTTCAGCATTTGCCTCCTGGTTTTCCTCTACTACCGTTGTGGTGGCTTTAGCCGTACCACGGCCACGAGGTTTAACTTTTGCCAGTTCCTGCACGCCATCTTTCGAGGCAACAGGCACTGCTATCTCGTTATCTTTCGTTGCTTTTCTGCCTCTGCCCCGCCTAGGCGCAGCAGCATCAGCGCCAGTGTCTGTTACAGGAGATCCCATCTCAGCCACAGGCATATCAGCTGCCTTTTTGCGCGTGCGCTTAACACTTGTATTGCCTGTCGCGTCTGACTTAGCGTCTTCTGCTGCCATTGGCTCCTTTTTAGTACGCGTAGCTCTTGGCTTAGACGTTTTAGCAGCCGTTTCCTTAGCTTTATCGTTAGTCTCGGTGGTTGTGCTTTCTTTTTTCTTAGCCATTTCTATACTTTTTCATGATGTACTTAATGCCTCTGATAGGGATGAGCACCCAATCCGGACGATTATTCAATTCATATCCTAGCTCATAAATTGCTTTCTCCAGCAGGAAAGTACGTATGAGGATCTCGAAGTCTTCTTCTTTAGCCGGAATAACTCCGGTGCCTTTGGTCTTCTGGAGGTAATTATCCATATAGAAACCGCTGGCATAATGGTACCATTGCTCTGCCCAGCCTTCTAGGTATTCTGCATCCTCACGACGTAGTCCTTCTTGCTGGAACAAGGCACTGTAAGCGGCATAATGAAACGAGCGTATCATACCGGCCACATCGCGCAAGGCGGAGCGTTTAAGTCTGCGCTCACTGAAGGAACGTGCTGGTTCGCCCTCAAAGTCAATAATGTAGAAGTCTTTGCCTGTAAACAGCACCTGCCCTAAATGGTAGTCGCCGTGCGTGCGTATCTTCTGCGTGTCTATTTTGTGGGCGAAGATCATCTTTAAACGCTCTAGAATCTCACTGCGCATGTTCAGTACTTCTTCTGCCTCATCACGCACCTGCTCCGGCAGGTTTGGCAGGTGTTTCTGCAAACTATCAAAGTTGCTGCGCACAAGCGATGTTAGCGATGAGTACAGGGAACGCTGGTAGTGCAGCGAGAACTCTTCTGGCGTAAAGTCTTTGTCGTTGGTGATAGAGCCGAGTGCCAGGTGCATTTCTGCCGTTCGCTGCCCTAACAGTTCTACCCGCTCTACATGGGCACCACCCAGCTGCAACTGTACTTCCTCTGGTATTTCAGAGAACGGCAATGGATGTGCAAGCGTACCTGCAGGTTGTTTCGTTTTGATGCGGTCGTTCTGGGTAAGCAGTCGCTCATAAAGGCGCTTGAGAGAATCTCCTATGTAGCTCCAGGCATCGCCCTGGTTTGGCACCAGTTCCTGTAGCATCATCAGCACCATTGGCTGCTTGCCCGGCTCGTGTTGCTCTACAGAACCCAGGTAGCGTGGCGTGTTTTCAAAACCAACCTGCTCGGTCAGCATGCGCACCACTTCCACATCAGGGTTTATGGTTCTGTCTAGTTTACGGTACACCTTCATAAAGAAGATGTTGTTATAAATGATAGACGTGTTGCTCTGCTCTGCTGATAGAATTTTAGAAGTAGCTTGCCCTTCAGAATTGCGCAGGTTGGTAGCAACAGACTTGTCGCTGATGCCAACCAGTTCTGCTTCATCCTGGCGTACTCTTCTTTTCTTTACCATCAGTTGCAGCAGCGTCTGGCGGAATTCTTCGTCGTAGAGCGCATCATACAATATACCCTCTTTACCTTCGACAGAAACACGCGCGATAACAGCATTCGGGCAACTGGTGCGAACCTCCTGCTCCTGCTCTCCGGTGGCAAAGGCAATTGGTAGCTGGTAGAGCTCTGGCAAGCCTTCGTTATAACTCACCTCTACAAACAGCAATGCAGCGCCATACTTACCTACAGATAATGGCATGTTTCGCACAATCTGCATACGCTGCATGGTACGGGCTTTACCACCGAACCAGCGACGCTGCCAGATGTACTGCGGCAACACCTTAGCTTCCAACTCACGCATGGTACGGGTATCCATCGGTTGCTTCAGGTTGTTAAGCTTCATGGCCGGCTTGGCCTGGTCACCGTCAGCATGCTGCGGCACCTCCTGCGGCTTCAGTTCCATCCAGTAGTAGCCGTGTCCTCCGATGGTAAACAGGTATGGCTCGTCTTTAACAGCCGGGAACTTGTTCTTGCTAAACACTTCCACCGGAATATGGCCTTTATAATTCTGCAGATCAAGTTCTACGGCTTCCGGGAAGCGCGACAGGTTTGTGATTACAAGTATGGTTTCGTCTTCATACTCGCGTATAAAAGCAAGCACCTTAGAATTACTTGGGTTCAGGAATTTCATCTCACCACGGCCAAACGCTTTGTAGCGCTTGCGCATGTTGATGATGCGGCGCATCCACCAGAGCAGCGAGTTGCTGTTATGGTTCTGTGTATCCACATTCACCGACTCATACTTATACTCTGGGTCGATGATAACCGGCAAGTATAGTTTCTGCGGGTTGGCCTCTGAGAAACCGGCGTTACGGTTGTCGTTCCACTGCATCGGAGTACGCACGCCATCGCGGTCGCCGAGGTAGTAGTTATCGCCCATGCCAATCTCATCACCATAGTATACCACCGGTGTGCCCTTCATAGAAAATAGCAGCACGTTCATCAGCTCTATTTTCGCACGGTCGTTGCCCAACAGCGGAGCCAAACGGTGACGGATACCTAAGTTAATGCGAGCTTGCGGGTCTTTGGTGTATACTTTATACATGTAGTCGCGCTCCTCGTCGGTTACCATTTCCAGCGTCAGCTCATCGTGGTTACGCAGGAACATAGCCCACTGGCAGCTCTCCGGTATGGCAGGCGTCTGGTTAAAGATGTCGATGATCGGGTAACGGTCTTCCATCTTCAGCGACATGAACAGGCGCGGCATCACCGGGAAGTGGTAGTTCATGTGGCACTCATCGCCATCGCCAAAATAGGAGGCAGACTCCTCCGGCCACATATTCGCCTCGGCCAGCAGCAGTTTGCCCTGGTGTTTGTTGTCCACGTGGGCGCGCAGCTTCTTCAGAAAATCGTGCGTTTCAGGCAGGTTCTCTCCATTGGTACCTTCGCGTTCAAATAAATAAGGCACAGCATCCAATCGGAAGCCATCCACACCCAAATCAAACCAATAATCAAGTACCTTGAACACCTCTTTCTGTACGGCAGGATTATCGTAGTTAAGGTCTGGCTGGTGCGAGAAGAAACGGTGCCAGTAATACTGTCCCGCTACCGGGTCCCAGCTCCAGTTGCTCTGCTCCGTATCGGTAAAGATGATGCGCACATCCTTATACTTGGTCGGGTCGTCGGTCCATACATACCAGTCACGGTACTTAGAGCCAGGCTTGGCTGCGCGTGCACGCTGGAACCAGGGGTGCTGGTCAGAAGTATGGTTAATTACCAGTTCTGTTATTACCTTCAAACCACGCTTATGGGCTTCACGCACAAAGGCCTTGAAATCCTGCATGTTGCCGTAAGACGGGTTAATGCTAAGGTAATCTGCAATATCATAACCGTCGTCTTTTAGCGGCGATGGGTAAAAGGGCAGCAGCCAGATGGCCGTTACACCTAGGTCTTCCAGGTAATCCAGCTTTTGCATCAGGCCTTTAAAATCGCCGATACCGTCGCCATTGCCATCGTTAAAAGCCTTTATGTGCAGCTCATAGATAATAGCATCTTTGTACCAATGTATGTTGTCGTCAAACTCGAATTTTTCGTCTGCCATGTTTGTGGTCAAAAGGGTTCTTTTATTTCGTTGATGATCTTTTGGGCAATAGCTTTATAGAGTATGGCCAGGGTTAGCTTCTTCGATACGCAGCACGTGCACCGGCATTTCGCGCGGGCGAAGCTCCACATAATTCCACTCATCTGTCCAGGTATAGCTACGCTCCGTCAGCAGGTCGCGCACCACATACTGGCCGTTGCCCATGTTAAGCTCTTTGAGCGGTACCTGCACCCAACCTGCCTGTGTATTCACGGGGTCAAGGTTCACCACTACAATAACCTTGTTACTAAAGTCGCTGCTCCACTTTGCATAACATACGAATGCCGGATTATCGGTGTTACCGAAGGCTATATTCCAGGTGGTCTGCAGCGCCGTATTCATTTTTCGAGCTCTGTTGATCGAGGTGATTACCTCCCTGATCTTTGTAAGTTTGCCCCAATCCCAATGCTTTATCTCATACTTCTCTGAGTCGAGGTACTCTTCTTTGCCGGGCACCGGCGTGGCAATCCCAAACTCGTAAACCGGGCCATACAGGCCGTAGTTTGATGAAAGAGTGGCCGCCATTACCAGGCGTGTAATGTGCGCTGCTTCACCGCCCTCCTGCAGCACTGGCGGGTTAATATCAGGAGTATTAGGCCAGAAGTTCGGTCGGAAGTAATCACGCATTTCTGTCTGCGATAGCTCTTCCATGTATTCCTTCAACTCCTCAGGAGTGTTGCGCCAAGTATAGTATGTATATGATTGTGTAAAGCCAGCTTTTGCCAGGCGCTCCATTACCCGCGGACGTGTAAAGGCTTCTGCCAGGAAAATCACCTCCGGGTGGTCTCTGTGAATATCTTCAATCACCCACTCCCAAAAACCAAAGGCTTTGGTATGCGGGTTATCTACCCTGAAAACCACCACACCCTGGTCAATCCAGTGCTGCAGCACGCGGCGCAGCTCTTGCCACAGGTTCTGCCAGTCTTCTGTCTCAAAGTTTACCGGCAGTACGTCCTGGTATTTTTTTGGCGGATTCTCAGCATATTGCACCGTTCCGTCTGGTCTCCACTTAAACCACTGCGGATGCTCTTTTACATACGGGTGGTCTTGTGAGCACTGTATGGCAAAGTCAAGCGCTATCTCTATACCGTGCTCCTTTGCCTGCTGCACTAAATGCCTGAAATCCTCTAAAGTACCCAATTCCGGAAGTATGGCGTCGTGGCCTCCTTCGGCAGCACCTATAGCCCAAGGTGACCCTGGCTCTCCCGGCTGTGAAGTTGGGTTATTGTTTTTCCCTTTTCTGAAGGCATACCCTATCGGGTGGATAGGCGGCAGGTAAATTGTATCAAAGCCCATCTCGGCGATGCGCGGAAGCAGGCGCTCACAGTCTTTGAAAGTACCGTGCTGCCCTGCCAGTTGGGAGGTAGATCTCGGGAAGAATTCGTACCAGGAACTAAACAGCGCTTTCTTACGCTCCACGTTCAGCTTCAGTACTTTTTCATAGGTGGTAATATTATCGCGCACGCCATTTTCGGCCATTAGCTGCGACACCTCAGTGCCTGTAGCAAGCGCTACAGCATTAATAGGCGAGCCACCGTTGCGAAGCTCATGTGATACACTATAAAGCTTGTCGCGCAGCTCACCTTCATGCGCTCCGGCAGCTCCTTCTATTAACTCTGCTCCTATCAGTAGCTCCACTCCTACGTCCTGGCCGGCTTCAAATTTCTTTTTAAGCCCTTTCTGCCAAGTATAAAAATGGTCAATCCAGCCTTCGATAGTATACGCATACTGCCCCATTTCCTCTGGGGTAAAAACAGTTTCCCAACGGTCGTTTCCAAGAAACTCCATCTGAACTGCTGTCCACTCATCCTGTCCAGAACTAGTATTACGGAATATCACCTGAGCTTTCACTTCATCGTGACCATCAGCAAAAATGTCTGCTGTAACGATCATCTCCTCCCCCACTACTCGCTTTGCAGGAAATCTTCCGCAGTTAATTTGTGGCTTTACATTTTCAATTACGACGCGCTTTGTTCCTTCAAGTTGTTCCATGTAGATTCTATCTGCTTTAACCGTTGTACGTACTTATCTTATGTAAATATGTTTCGGTCTATATTTTATATTACTCTATCGCCTATGTAAGTTGATCTATATGGCTAGCCAACGCACCAAATATCTGCCGCAAAAATCCCTTGCATTGGCTAAAAATGGACAACTTAATACCCACATTGCCAGTTAATACGTGCTGTGAAAAATGGATATGTTTTATGGCGATATTAAGAGATATAGGAGCAAATTATACCCCGGATAAGGGAACAGTATTTACAGTGTGGGCACCGGAGGCAAAAAAGGTAGAAGTACAACTGCACAAACCCGAACCCATACAAGTTACACTGCAACGAGAAGCCTTTGGCTACTGGACCGGCCTGAGTGAGATGGCGAACCCCGGCACGCGCTATACTTTTGTACTGGATGATGAGACACACCGCCCTGACCCCGCCTCGCGCTACCAACCCGACGGACCCCACGAAGCATCTGCCGTAGTGGACCAGTCTTTTAACTGGACGGACAAGCAGTGGAAAGGCCTGCCGCTGGAGCAGCTGATCATCTATGAGCTGCACGTAGGCACCTTTAGCGAAGAAGGTACTTTTGAAGGTGTGATTAAGCATCTGTCGGAGCTGAAAGACTTAGGTATAACGGCTATCGAAATCATGCCAATTGCGCAGTTTCCCGGAGACCGCAACTGGGGCTACGATGGCGTATATCCGTTTGCCACCCAAAACTCTTATGGCGGACCGGAAGGTCTGAAAAAGCTGGTGGATGCCTGCCATGCGCAGGGGCTGTCGGTAGTGCTGGATGTGGTGTACAACCACATGGGTCCGGAAGGAAACTACCTGAACGACTTCGGCCCATACTTTACCGACAAGTACCACACCCCCTGGGGGAATGCCCTGAACTTTGACGACGCCCACTCCGACCATGTGCGCAATTTCTTTTTACAGAACGCGCTGATGTGGCTGCGGGACTTCCATGTAGATGCCTTGCGCCTGGATGCCGTGCATGCCATATATGATACCGGAGCCAAGCATTTTCTGCAGGAACTACGCGAACAGGTAAGTCAACTGGAAGAGCAGGAAGGCCGGCCATACTTGCTGATAGCTGAGAGTGACCAGAGTGATGTGCGCCTGATCAACTCTATAGAAAAAGGCGGTTATGGTATCGATGCGCAGTGGTTTGATGACTATCACCACGCCATCCACACCTTAGTAACCGGCGAAACCGAAGGTTATTTTGAAGACTACGGCAAACCTGAGCAACTGCAAAAAGCGCTGGAGCATACTTTTGTCTACAACGGTTTATACTCTGAGCATCGCAAGAAAACGCTCGGCACCGACGCCACCGGTGTTCCGGCGAAGCGCTTTGTGATAGGCTCCCAAAACCACGACCAGGTAGGCAACCGTATGCTGGGCGAGCGCCTCACAGAGCTGGTATCGTTTGAGATGCTGAAGCCGGTTGCCGGACTGGTACTGCTGTCGCCGTATGTGCCGATGCTGTTTATGGGCGAAGAGTATGGCGAAAAGAACCCGTTCCTATACTTTGTAAGCCACACAGACAAAGACCTGGTAGAAGCTGTACGCAAAGGCCGCAAAGAAGAGTTCGCCTATTTTGCCTCTAAAGGCGAAGCACCGGACCCGCAGAGCGAAGATACTTTTAACCGGTCCAAACTGCAGCGCAGCTATACTTCGGATGAGCAGCAAAACAAGCTCAGGGAGTTTTATAAAGAGCTGATCCGACTGCGTAAAACTGCCCCTGCCCTGGCCAAGCCTGACAAGCCAAACATGCAGGTAAAGATGGAGGACGAGCAGCTGGTGCTGCACATGATCCACCATGGTCAGAACCCATCGCTCTACTGCTTGTTTAACATAAGCAATCAACCGCAGACGATTAATTTGTTAGCCGCAGCAAAAGGCTCCTGGAAAACGGTGTTGCACTCAGCCGATCAAAAGTGGGGTGGCCCGGGTGCTGATGCGCAGGAAATATTACAGGAGGGCGCTACGGTAAATCTTCCTGCCGCCTCCATGATTATTCATGAACACCAAATATAAAGCATGAATAGATACCTCTGTATACACGGGCACTTTTACCAGCCCCCTCGCGAAAACCCATGGCTAAACGAAGTAGAACGACAGGAGTCTGCCTCGCCATACCACGATTGGAACGAGCGGATATCAGATGAATGCTATGCCCGTAACTCTGCATCTCGCATTTTAAACGCACAAGGCAATATTGTAGATATCATTAACAACTACAGTTACATCAGCTTTAACTTTGGCCCTACCCTGCTGGAGTGGATGCAGAAAAAAGACCCGGGAACATACCAGGCTATACTTGATGCGGATAAGCGTAGCCAGAAGCGTTTCTCAGGGCACGGCACGGCCATAGCGCAGGTATACAACCACATTATTATGCCGCTTGCCAACAAGCGCGACAAGCAGACGCAGGTGATTTGGGGTATCTATGATTTTAAGAAGCGCTTTGGTCGTATGCCGGAAGGTATGTGGCTGGCCGAAACCGCTGCCGATACACCCAGCCTGGAGGTACTAGCCGAACATGGCATCAAGTTCACCATTCTGTCTCCTTACCAGGCCAAGGGTTTCCGGAAGGTTGGGGATAAAGAGTGGCAGAATGCCGAGGGTGCAAACATAGATCCGAAGCGGCCATACGTGTGCAAACTACCTTCGGGCCGCCAGATGGTGCTGTTCTTTTATGATGGGCCAGTATCGCAGGGAATAGCTTTTCAGCGCTTGCTGGAGCGGGGGGATGAATTTGCCAAGCGCCTTACCAGCACGTTGGATGAGAACCCGGAAGAGCCGCAGCTCATGCACATCGCCACCGACGGAGAAACGTACGGCCACCACCACCGCTTCGGTGAGATGGCGCTTTCTTTTGCCATAGATCATATACTGGAGGAAGAGCTGGCGCATATCACCGTGTATGGCGAGTATATGGAGAAGCACCCGCCCACCTATGAGGCGCAGATTATAGAGGAAAGCTCGTGGAGCTGCGCGCATGGCGTAGAGCGCTGGCGCAGCGACTGCGGCTGCAACACGGGCGGTAACCCAGGCTGGAACCAGGCGTGGCGTGGCCCGCTGCGTGAGGCGTTCGACTGGCTGCGCGATAAAGTAGCTCCGCTTTATGAGCAGGAAATGCTAAAACTTAGCGCTGAACCCTGGGCCACCCGCAACGACTACATTCAGGTAATTATGAATCGCTCAGAGCGAAACGTGCAGGAGTTTATCAGGAGCCATACTTCACGGGAATTGAGCCAGCAGGAGAAAGTACGCTTTCTGAAGCTGCTGGAGATGGAGTACCACACCTTGCTGGTCTATACCAGCTGCGGTTGGTTTTTTGATGAAGTAACAGGTATCGAAACGGTGCAGGATATTTTCTATGCCGCACGCACGATACAGCTAGCAAAAGACATTAGCGGACAGGACCTGGAGCCGGAGTTTATTGAGCTGCTCCGCGAAGCCAAAAGCAACGATCCAGAAGAAGGCGATGCGGCACAAGCTTACATCAAGGAGGTTAAGCCTGCTATCATAGATTTGCTGCGAGTGGGAGCCCACTATGCTGTTTCTTCCGTTTTCGAGGAATATGGCGAGAGCTTTGACCTTTACAGCTTTTCAGCTACCTCAGAGGCGTACGATTACTTTGAAGCCGGGCGGCAGAAGCTGGCGGTGGGGCGCGCGAAAATCAAGTCGAAAATAACCTGGGAAGAAGAGATCATCACCTTTGGCGTGCTGCACCTCGGCGACCACCAGTTGTTTGGTGGCGTGCGGGAGTTCATGAGCCCGGAGGATTACGAAAAATTGCGTGTAGAGCTGCAAACTGCCTTTGAGCGGGGGAATGTAAGCGAGGTGATCATGCTACTGGATAAGCACTTTGAATCGCACAGTTACTCCTTCTGGCATTTGTTTAAGGATGATCAGAAAAACATACTGGATCAGGTGCTGTCGCAGACGATGGAGAGTGTGGAGAGTGATTTTCAGCAGATCTACGACAACAACTACCCACTAATTTCTGCCATCAAAACCTATGGCATGAAGCTGCCGCGCCCACTGCAAACCACCGTAGATTACATTGTAAATACCCGGCTGCTGCGCGAGTTTAAGTCTGAGAAACCGGACACAAACGAAATAAAACGCCTGCTAACGGAGGTGCAGCGCATGAACGTGCGCCTGAACTATACCCGCCTGGAATTTGCCCTGACGCAGCGCATTGACCAGTTAATGAAGCAGGTGCAGGAAAATCCAACTAAAACTGAAAACATAGACCTGCTGATAAAACTGCTGGAGGTAGTGGAAAGCTCTAAGCTGGAAACAGACTTTTGGCAGGCCCAGAACATTGCGTTTAGAATGCAGCAGGATAGCTACGAAGAGATGAGACAACACGCCGATAAAGGCGACGGACAAGCCACCAAGTGGTGCGAGAAGTTTGAAAAGCTTTACAACAACCTCAACCTGAAAGTATAAAAATGACTTATATACCATCTGCAACCTACAGGCTGCAAACGAATCCAAACTTTAAACTGAGCGACATTCGCCAGATTGTGCCTTACCTGCATGAGTTGGGCATAAGCACCGTATATTCTGCTCCTTTTTTTACCTCAAAGCCTGGCAGCGAGCACGGCTATGATGTAACGGCTGCCTATGAAATAAATCCCGAAATCGGCACGAAAGAAGAGCTGAAGGAGATTGCCCAGGAGCTGAAGAAAAACAACATGGGCTGGCTGCAGGACATCGTGCCCAACCACATGGCCTACCACCCGGAGAACACCTGGCTGATGGATGTGCTGGAAAAAGGCCCGCAGTCGCACTTTTATACTTTCTTCGACATCGACTTTAACCACCCGGACTTTAACGGGCAGGTGATGGTGCCCTTTTTAGGAGACCCGCTGGAGCAGGTGCTGGAAAACAAGCAACTGGAGCTAAAGCTAGACGAGAAGGGCCTAAAGGTGTTTTATTACGATAGCGGCTACCCTTTAAGCGTAGCCAGCTATAAGCCTTTACTGCAGGAAGTGGTTCAGAATTCGGGTAACCCGGAAGTAAGCACGCAGGTAGAGCAATTGCTGAAAGAGCTGGCGCCTTTTGAAGAAGAGGCTAGTATAACGCCTGCCGCCTGGAGCAACTTTAAAAAGAAACTCTTCAAATCCGAAGCACTTCGCCAGGCAGTAGAAGCGCAAATCCAAGGTATAAATCAGGATAAAACCAGGCTACAGGAGCTGCTGAACAAACAGCATTTTATACTTTGCCACTGGCAGGAAACGGAGAAGGTGATCAACTTCCGCCGCTTCTTTACCGTGAACGACCTGATCTGCCTGAGCATGGAACGGCCGGAGGTGTTTGAGCAGTATCACCAGTTTATAAAGCAGCTGTGCGAGCAGGGGCTTGTACAGGGCCTGCGCGTAGACCATGTAGATGGCCTCTTCGACCCAAATACTTACCTGAAGCGCCTGCGCGCGCTGGTGGGACCAGAGCAGTACCTGGTGGTGGAGAAAATATTGGAAGGTGAAGAACATATGCCGGAGCGCTGGCCAATAGAAGGTAATAGCGGATACGATTTTCTGGCCTGGGTGAGCAACTTGTATACTTCGGGCAAAGGCCGACGCAAACTCACCGAGATTTACCGCCGCCTGGTGCCGAACGCGCCTACCAACTATGAGCAGTTGGTGTATGATAAAAAAATGTTCATCCTGAAAAACTACATGCAGGGTGAACGAGAGAACTTACTGCGCATACTGCAGGAGCGCCAGCTGATACCGCTGGAGCAGGAAGAGGCATGGCGCAAGGCACTGTCTGCGCTGTTGGTTGCCTGGCCGGTATACTGCATCTACGGGAACAAACTCCCGCTCTCTCAGCACGAAATGAAAGTAGTGGATGAGGCATTTTCGGAGGCACTTAAATTGGCCCCTGCATCAGAAGAAAAGCTGAACCACCTGCACACGCTCTTTACCGCTACCCCAGACGATACTGACGAAACAAAAAATAACAAGCTATACTTTGTGATGCGTAGCCAGCAGTTTACAGGTCCGTTGGCAGCAAAGGGTGTGGAAGACACCACCTTCTATAACTACAACCGCCTGATCTCGCTGAACGAAGTGGGCAACAGCCCGGATATATTCCACCTGGAAGCAGATGATTACCATGAACGCATGCAGCACAGGCAGCGCACGTACCCGCACTCTATTAACACCACCGCCACCCACGACACCAAACGGGGCGAAGGTGCCCGGATGCGCCTGAACGTGCTGAGCGAGGTGCCGGAAGAATGGGATGAAAAAGTACAGCTATGGTTAAAGATCACGAAGAAGTATACTTCCGAGCCTACCACCAATGATTTATACTTCCTGTTCCAGACGCTGATTGGTGTGCTACCGATTGGCGGTGAGGTAGACGATACGCTGATTGAACGTGTGCAGGAGTACCTTCAAAAAGCTCTGCGCGAAGCAAAGGTAAATACAGATTGGTCGGCACCGAACGAGGGCTATGAACAGGCCATGCAGGATTTGGTAAGGCAACTGCTAATGGAAGATGAAGACTTTATGCACTCCTTTCAGCCTTTCTTCCTGAAGCTGGCGCACTATGGGTGGATCTATTCTCTCTGCCAGACGCTACTGAAAGTGACCAGCCCCGGTGTACCAGACGTGTACCAGGGCACGGAGTTCTGGGACCTGAGCCTGGTTGACCCGGATAACCGTCGCCCTGTAGACTATGACCAACGCCTGCGCTACCTGCAGGAGCTAAAACAGCAAGATAAAGAAGGTACAAGTCAACTGCACGAGCAGCTGTTGCATCACCCGGAAGACGCGCGGGTTAAGTTATACTTGCTGCACAAAGCACTGGTAACAAAACGCGATTTACAGACTGTGTTTGACAAAGGGGACTACATTCCGCTGCAGGTACATGGCGAGAAAAAGAACCACTTGCTGGCTTTTGCCCGCCACTACCAGGGGCAGTGGGTGCTGGTAGCTGTGCCGCTTTTACTTGTAGGTCTCGTCGAAAGCCACGACCTGCCGCTGGGCCAGGACGTATGGGGTGACACCGCCATCGTGCTGCCGGAAAACGCGCCGCAGCAATGGCAAAACGTACTCGGGCAGGACAAACTAAACGCCTCCGGCACCGTGCCCGTAGCAGAAGTACTAAAGACATTCCCTGTCGCACTTTTAATTGCTTAAGAAGTATGATTATTGAAAAACGAAGTGCAGGCATCCTGCTCCATATAACCTCCCTCCCCTCCCCCTTTGGCATCGGCGACCTAGGCCCGGAAGCCTATGCTTTTGCTGACCAGTTGCAGGAGGCAGGGCAACGCTATTGGCAAATACTGCCGCTAAACCCAACTGAAGAAGGCTATGGTAACTCACCGTACAGCAGCCACTCCGCCTTTGCTGGAAACCCGCTGCTCATCAGCCCCGAGCTACTGGTAAAAGAAGGGCTTCTGCACGACAGAGACTTGGAGCACGACGAGCAGTTTGATGATGCCCGCGTAGACTTTGCCAAAGTGAGCAAGTATAAACTGAACCTGCTGCAGCAAGCGTATAACAACTTTAGCGACGAGCTGCCTGACAAGCTGTGGAAAGACTTTGCCGATTTCCAGAAAGAGCACAAACTCTGGCTGCAGGATTTTGCACACTTTGTGGCTTTCAAGAAAAATTACGAGCATAAAAGCTGGGTGGAGTGGCCCGAGAAAATAAAGCAGCGTGATAAGCAGGCTATAAATGAACTGGCCGAAGAACTGAGCGAGGAGGTTGAGTTTGAAATGTTCCTGCAGTTTATCTTCTATCGCCAATGGGAAAAACTGAAGCAATACTGCAACAGCAAAGGCATCACCTTTTTTGGGGATATGCCTTTTTACGTGAGCCACGACAGTGCCGATGTTTGGAGCCACCCGCAGCTGTTTAAGCTGGATGAAGAAGGTAAATCCACTGCCGTATCGGGTGTGCCACCGGATTTTTTCAGCGAAACAGGACAGTTGTGGGGCACACCTGTATACGATTGGGAAGCGCTGGCCAAGCAAAAGTATGGCTGGTGGATAGACCGCATCGACCATAACCTACTCCTCTTCGGTGTGCTGCGCCTCGACCATTTCCGTGCTTTCTCGGCCTATTGGGAAGTACCTGCCAGTGATGAAACTGCTGTAAACGGAGAATGGAAGCAGTCGCCGGGGCATGAGATACTGAGCCTGGTGCAGGAGAAGTACCCGAAGATGCCGATTATCGCCGAAGACCTGGGTGAGATAGACCAGCCTGTGCGCGACCTGATCAAAGAATTTGACCTGCCGGGCATGCTGGTGCTGCTCTTTGCATTTGTGGGCGACGAGAAAGCCTTTGAAAGTTCTTTTATGCCGCACAATCACACCCGCAAAAGTATAGTATACACCGGCACCCACGACAATAGCACCGTGCTTGCCTGGTACAAAGATGCCGATAAGAAAGACCTGGAGCTACTCAGCAAATATAGCCTCCATAAAATTACCGAAGATAATGTACACAAGGTAATGGTATGGATGGCTTACATGTCGGTGGCGCAACTGGCTGTAGTGCCGGTACAGGATGTGCT
The DNA here is from genome assembly GCF_042678745.1 of Pontibacter rugosus. NCBI lineage: Bacteria > Pseudomonadati > Bacteroidota > Cytophagia > Cytophagales > Hymenobacteraceae > Pontibacter > Pontibacter rugosus. Next base: position 27,229 of record NZ_JBHTLD010000009.1, read on the forward strand.
GGGCCTGGGCAAAGATGCCACTATGAACAAGCCCTCCACCAGCTCCGGAAACTGGGAATGGCGCCTGCAACCAGGGCAGTTTACCAAAGAGCATGTACAGGAGCTAAAAGAAATGACCGAGCTTTTCGGCAGGTAATTTTTGATAAATATAACAGCAAAAGTATAGCTCATGCGTGGGCTATACTTTTTTGTTTTTAAAGGAAAGTTATATATTGACTTTGAAATGTATAGAAGAGAAGTCGAAGCTCCTACCGCAATTTACATAAAGTAGCAAACAGGGTTTATTCACTCCAGCTAAAGGGCCAATAACCGGAACAGCTCCTTATATACAGTAGTTAGGTAACATTGGAAAGTAATGAAAGAAAATAATTTAACACTTGAAGTAGTCTGGGAAGACGAGCATTTGATTGAGTTGCGTGCATCTGCAAGCAACGGACGATATTCGGGGATAACAGAAGTCTACGAAGTGTCCGATTCATTGCTCAAGTTTGCAAATGAACTTGATGGATTTCCTTTCAATAAGGACAGAGTAACTCATTCATGTGGAGAAAAGGATAGCTATGCTTTCTTTGAAATGGACTTCTATAAAATTGGTCCAACAGGGAAATGTGGCGTGCTTATAACGATGGAAGAGAATGTCGCAACTGAATATAGAAAAGAAGAAAAAGACAAACTCTCCATGGAGTTGATTGTAGAGCCAAATGCAATAGACAACTTTTGCAAGGAATTAAAATCTCTTGCGGAAAGAGAAGAAGGGGTTGCTAATTTGAATGGTATAGGGAAGTATACGAGCAACATACTATAAAAACAACGCACTACAACAAGGTATAAACGCCAAAGCGGCCGATAGCCTCCTCGTCGTTTATACAAGACGTTAGCTGTCATAAAAATGATAGAAGAAGAAAAACTAAATAGTACTGACAAAAGCAGAATAAAGCTTGAGATGAAACAAGTTATAATAAGTTTTTTAGCCGTAGGTATCATCATAGCCATAATAATCGGTGCTTCTATCATATACATACAAATGAGTGACAGACAACTTATTGTAAAGAGTACAGCGGTCTCTATTTTACTTTTAGTCGTTGTCTCTGGATTTGCTGCCTTTTTATATCATGCGCTTAAGGCCTATCTGCAAGACCTAAAGAATGATTCAAAGAGAACATATTCAGGACAGATAACAGATAAGCCTACAAATACTAACTGGGGGTGGCATGGTAATCCTGCGGCTGATTCCTCTTCACAGCCAAAGCTTATTGAACATTTTATAGTAGTAGACAATCAAAGAATACAGGTAGAAGAAGAAGTATATGGCAGATTTGAAGTTGGAGATTGGGTGAGTATGTATTTTACAACACAAAGCAGTATCCTACTAGAAATAAAACAAGAATCTCGTTCAGGAAACAAAGTATAGGCTTCGGCTGACGCCTCACCCTTAGCCTGTTCAAGACCATTATAGGGCATTTGAAAAAACTGGACCAATGAAAAGAACACTTGAAGAACAGCGAATTGAGTTTTCCAATCAAAGATTTCTCGCCACGCCTTTAGCTGGGTTAAGTGTTTGGGCTATTATTGGATTTACCGGAATTTTCTTTTCGGATTTCGTAGCGGTTTGGGCAATCTTCATTGGAACCGGCAGCATCGTATATTTAGGCCTGTTTCTCTCCAAATTCACGGGTGAAAATTTTCTGGATAAAAGTAAACCAAAAAATGAGTTCGATGCACTTTTCCTTTTTACCGCTGGACAAGCCATTCTAGTCTACTCGATAGCTATACCCTTTTTCCTCGTTGACTATTCTTCTCTTCCAATGACTGTAGGAATTTTGACTGGCTTAATGTGGTTGCCCTTTTCATGGATAATACAGCATTGGGCGGGCATTTTCCATGCAATGACAAGAACTATAGCAATTGTAGCTCTTTGGTATCTTTTGCCAGAATATAGATTTATAGCAATACCATTCGCAATTGTACTCATATACATATTGACCTTATTAATTCTCAAAACAAGAAAAACAACACCACGACATGAGTCATAAGCAATTAGTATTTGGATGATTGCTCAAAAAACTACACATAAATCAAAGTTCACTGCTAAACCTAAAAGTATGGGTGTAAAATCCCTAACTGCTCATAGCCGAGCACTGTTGGAAGTCAAACAGACAATCATAAGAGATAGAGAATGATGTTAAATCATGAGACCCTTCAAAGACGAAACAGGTCAAAAAATAAGGCACTTATTACAGGCACTGTAACTGTTTTTATTCTCTTTTTCCTTTTTTGGGAGCATCTTCATGGTGGTGTTGCCAGTCATCATATTCTACAACAACAAAACCTACCTGTAATTTCCAACTGGTGGAGCGGATTATTACTTCCTATTCTTACTTGGCTTCTTTTAGGTAGAACAGAAAAGAGATTTGACAAAAAATCTTCACAAGGATATCAAACGAACATTCTACAAAGCTATGTTTTAAAGCTTTTTATAACAGGTTTAGCATTAGGAGTTTTGATAGCAGTTTCATTCGCTAATGGATACAGCCCCTTTTTAGACAATGTTCCATACATTATATTAATGCTCAGCCTAATTATTCCCATATATTACTCTGAATTTATATTGGGCTTTATTCTTGGCATGACCTATACCTTTGGAGCAATATTGCCAACCCTTTTTATACTTATATTGGCAGCTATTGGACTCCTTATCTATAGATTCATCAAACCGGTGATGATAATGCTGGCAATGAAATTAATAAGTAAGTTAAATAAAAGCCTAAACCGCTAACTATGGTATGGGCAATAGCGGGTGTAGTGGTAGACCGAAGTTCTTTGCCTCTAAAGAACTTGATTCAAGTCAGACAGGAAAGTTCATTTAATCAGTTACTGCACATGCAAGTAAACCGTTACCAGCACTAAAAACATAGTTTTAATCATCTTCCTTACTTTTAACGCAATATGAAGCAGAAACTTTTACTCATTCTACTTCTCACTTTCGTGTCGGGCAGGTTAGCCGCACAAACAAAAGCCATAAACGAGGAAGGCTTTATTTCCATTGGCGGCATAGAGCAGTGGGTAACCATCAGTGGGCAAGACAAAACCAAACCTATTATCCTGTTTCTGCATGGGGGGCCGGGTAGTACCATGAGCCAGTATGACGATGCCATCTACGGCTACTGGAAAAAGGATTTTGTGCTGGTGTATTGGGACCAGCGAGGCGCAGGAAGAACCTTTGGTAAAAACGCCCCTGAAACAGTAACGGAAGATTACTGGATAGAGAACCCACTAACTGTGGAGCAAATGACAGCCGACGGAATTGCGCTTTCTGAGTACCTGGTCAAGCATCTGGGGAAGCAGAAAATAACTCTTGTAGGCACCTCCTGGGGATCAATACTAGGTGCAAAAATGGCTCTAAGCCGTCCGGATCTTTTTTCTGCCTATGTAGGCCACTCGCAAATAGTAAATGAGGAAGCAGGATTCCTGCATGCGTTCAACACGGTATCTAAACTAGCGCAGTCCGCCAAAGACCAGGAATCCTTGGACAAGTTAGAGAGTCTGGGTCCTCCTCCCTACGGAGAGGCCAGGAAATCAGGCCAGCTTATGCGCATCATCAAAAAGTATGAGCGAGAGAATGCAACTCCTGCCCCCGCCTCCTGGTGGAAGCTGACAAGTGCTTACGACAACGAAAAGGACGCGCAAGACAGGTATAACGGAGACGATTATTCCTTCCTCTACTTTGCTGGCCATAAAGCCATGGGGATTAAATCCATGGGGGCTGGGGTAAATTTCATGCAGGATGGGCTGCACTATAAAGTCCCGGTATACTTCATCCAGGGAGAGGAAGACATTTTAACTCCCAAAGAACTCACCAAAGCATATTTTGATAAGGTAAAAGCCCCAAAGAAAGAGTTTATACTTGTGCCGGGTGCTGCACATGGCCATAACCAAGCTGTGATTGACGCGCAGTATAAAGCAGTTAAAAAGGCTTTGAAAGTCCTTTAGTAAAATCGACAAGTTCTTTACGTAGCCAAAAAGTATACAAGGCTAACTACACACTCCTTCCAACGTCAGATTCCTACAACTACTTATGAACAACTTAATACCCACCCGACTCATTGCGCTGTTTTTATTTCTATTCATCTTTCTGGAAGCCAAAGCCCAGTCCGATTTCAGGCCAGGCTATATCATAACGCAGCAAAATGATACCATCCAGGGATTGTTGAACTATAGACGAGATGCCGCTAACGCCAGAAGCTGCATTTTCAAACAAGAAGCTGACCAGCAGAAAGTAACGTATAGCCCTGATCAAATTAAAGCATATCGCTTTGATGAGGGAAAGTACTACGTATCTGGCACTGCAGTAAATTTTGACTTTGGCAGCCAAACGTTTGTAGAGTGTGTTTTGAAAGGACCGGTGAGCCTGTTTTACTATAAAGATGATACAAAAGACTACTATGTGATCTCAAAAGACACTGTAGCCATAGAGCTGGCAAAGCCACAAGTGTATAAAAGGCAGTTAAAGTTCTTGCTCAAAGACCAACCATCTTTACTTTCTAAAATAGATAAGATGGCTTATAGCAGAAAAGATTTAGTAGCCCTTGCCATAGCTTACCAAAAGCTCAGTGCTCCATCTCAAACATATGTGTTGTTCGAGGAAAAGACGTTACCAGATATCACCACTTCGTTTGGCGTGTTCGCCTCAGCAGGAATTTCAAATCTTAGTTCGCCGCCTTACAACATGTATATCAGCGATTATGATGTTGTAAAATCGCTTGACTTCAGCACAAGCTTTACCTATGAAATCGGAGCTGTACTTAATTTGCACTTAAACTTTATAGGGGAAAATAAACATGTGTTGCAACTAGCCCCCTCCTTAAACTTTGTAGAATATGACTCTTATACAGAGCGCTCCATTTTTCCCCTGCTATACACATATAAGATGAACGTAAAACACACAGCGCTTAAGGTTCCTGTGTTATATAAGTACTCTTTTTACAGCAAAGAGCGTTCAGTGCTGCCATTCTTTAAGTTTGGTCCTGGTAGCGCCATTTACTTAAGTCAGAAAGGCACCTATACCTATCGTTCTGCTCTTTTATCAGAGACATCATCTCAGGAGATTGTTTACACGCAGCCGGTGGACACAAGTATTAAGTTTGAACGCATGAAGTTTTATTTTACTGCAGGCGCTGGTGTAGATATAAAGTTTGGTAAAAAGCTTGTATCCGTAGGTGCCATGTATGACTATGGCTTCGGACAGCTAGAAGGCCAACGATCTGATGTGCTACTGCAGGTAGGGTTGCAATTCTAAATTTATGCCTGCTTTTTTACCCTACATCACTTTAACAAACTAACAGCAGTACGTTATTGGTAGCAGTTTTAAAAAAGTGTTAGAAGTGTCATTTTAATTAATTTAAAAGAGCACAGTGGTTGCTTGTAGTATAACTGTAATTTAATTCGGGGAAATAAAGAAGTTTGACCGTAGCATGACCTGAACCTCAATCGGTAATTATATGCTACCCGAACTATTGTATTCTTCGTTAAACATAAAAACTTAACAGGATAAGCCATGCTAGATATTGTTATTGAGGCCAGGGGAGCATCTATCGGACCAGGTATGCGTGTGCAGCGAATCCTTCCGTTTCGCCTTAAAAGAATGGTAGGGCCTTTCATTTTTATGGATCACGCCGGCCCGGTAAACATTGAGCCGCAGCAGGCCAGTTCTATGGATGTGCTGCCTCACCCGCACATTGGTTTATCAACGGTAAGCTACTTATTTGGAGGCCAGGTTACGCACCGCGATAGCCTGGGGGTGCAGCAGGTCATTCGCCCTGGCGAAGTAAACTGGATGACAGCAGGAAGCGGCATTGCACATTCAGAGCGGTTTGAAGACCCGGCTACACTGGCTGGTGGTCAGCTGGAAATGATACAGACATGGGTTGCTTTGCCTGAAGAAGACGAAGAGGCTACCCCATCTTTTGACAACTATAAACCAGAGCAGCTCCCCATTTTTACAGACACAGGTGTATGGATGCGATTGATTGCAGGTGATGCCTTTGGCCTGAACAATAAAGTAAAGACGCACTCGCCCTTGTTTTACCTGCATGTGGTACTGGAGCCAGGCGGCCGCTTTGGCTTACCTACAGGCCACACAGAAAGAGGCATCTATGTGGCTAAAGGAAGTATAGAGGTTTCTGGCCGCACCTATACAGCTGGTCAAATGCTTGTTTTCACCAAAGGCGTAGATCCGGTTATACTTGCTAAAGAAGCATCCACACTTATGATGCTGGGTGGCGAACCACTAGGAGAAAGATTCATCTGGTGGAATTTTGTCTCCTCCCGAAAAGAGCGGATAGAGCAGGCTAAAGCGGATTGGAAAGCAGGCCGTATACTTCTTCCTCCATCCGATAACGAAGAGTTTGTGCCCTTGCCAGAAGATCGTTCAAAGCCGGCAGGTAGCCCTTCACCTCAGGCACTTTCTTAGGTAGATGCAGCTCCACTTGTATAAAACTTAAGCTAATCTACCAGCCTAATTTTTGTTATGCCAGGGTAAAGCCTTATCTTAGTTGAAGTAGTATCGTAGCAGTTCACCTTCTAAAAGCCCGGAACTATGGCACAGCAGACAACACAGGTAGCCTTAGGCACTAAAGCGCATAATTTTGCTCTTCTCGATACCGTCTCGGATAAGCTTTTCTCGCTGCAAGATGTGGCCTCAACAAAAGCGACAGTCATCGCGTTTATCTGCAATCATTGCCCATACGTGCAGCATATACTGCCAGGTTTAATACAGCTCGCTGAAAACTATCAGGCAAAAGGAGTAAAATTTGTAGCCATAAATGCCAATGATGCTACCCTTGCACCGCAAGACGGGCCGCAGCAGATGAAAGAACTGGCAAATGAACTTAAACTTCCTTTCCCATACTTATATGACCAGACACAGCAGGTAGCCCGCACCTATGGAGCAGAATGCACGCCAGAGTTTTTTGTTTATGACGGCAACCTCTCCCTCACCTACCACGGCCAGTTTGACGATGCCAGACCTGGCAAAGATACACCTGTAACTGGCAAAGATTTAAGCGCTGCGCTGGATGCACTCTTAGCTAACCAACCCGTGCAAGCGCATCAGGTACCGGCTATAGGTTGTGGCATTAAATGGCGTGTTAACTAACCTTGGTTCAGAGGTGGTAAGTCTTTCTTGTTTTCATTAACCAGCTCTGCCATAGCCGTCATGTGGTCCAGGTACTGTGATGTGTATTGATCGTATGCCGCGTGTACATACATGGCCGTACCACCCTGCACTACTTTTATAATGTCTTCGTGCTCTTCCATAGGTATGGCAGGGCAACCCAGGCTACGCCCTAAGCGACCGGCCTGCTCTATAAACTCTTCTGTAGCATATTCTGCACCGTGCATCACAATGCAACGGTCTTTTGCATTGGTATTAAAGCCTTTATCAAGTCCCTCTAGTTTCAATGATAAACCGTGCTTACCGTAATAGGTGTTTTCGGTTACATAGAAGCCGATGCTGCTCATAAAGGATTCGTTATCGTTTGAGAAGCTTTCGGCAAACTCCTGGCCCGAATTACGCCCATGCGATACATAGGTATTAAACAGTAGCTCTTTCTTTTCCACATCCACCACCCACAGGCGTTTGGTATTTGATGATTTTGTAAAATCAACGATGGTAATATAAGGCTTGTCTGCCACTTCCCCGTTGCGTTTCATGTTATAATAGCCGGTAAGGGCTTTATCAAACACTTCAAAACGCAAGCCTTCGTCCTGCAACTTCATATGGGCATACAGGTTGTAAGACACCTGGTTAAACTTTAACAGTTTAAGGTTCGTGATTCTTTTCTGTAGCTGATCTGCGTTAGGCAAAGGCATGGAAGACCCGGTATTTACTGGCGTAGCCAAAGGTGTAAGCACGAGTGGTGCAAACAATGGCAACAGACCTCTGCTCAATTTTTTGCGCATGTATCTCCATCTTGGCTTTCTCATCAGGTAATAAGTTTGTTTACCCTTTAGTTTACGGACTGCAGCTGCCACGGTTTAATACAAATTCATACGATGCTCATTCAGAACGTATAAAAGAAAGATAAAGGGCATCATTTTTGACTATAAACCTTTTAGAGTAAGTATAAAACCAAGTATAGCTCCTACTATGACTACAAAAAGAAACAGCTTCATCAACTATATATTTTACACTTTGCTGCTTTTGCTATTGGCTGGTTGTGGTAAAGAACAAACCTTAAGAGGTGTTTTTAGAAACCAGACGCCGTACGAGAAGTATGCTACTAAATTGAAAGACGCGAAACTGGATGAGACAGCCTTGGGCAAGCAGTGGCTGCAGGCAGGGCAACAGGCGTTACAAGATTCTATCACAGTTACTTTACCCTTCAAGGAGACAGGTTATTTTGCAGCCGACAAACCCCGTGCTTTGGCTTATCGTGTAGAGACACAACGAGGGCAACGCCTGGTTGTAAACCTGGAGGTAAAGGCGCGGGAGCAGTTACAGGTTTTTATGGATTTGTACGAAACCGGTAACGGAAATATCTCTCATGTAGCTTTTGCAGACTCTACCTCGGCCACGCTGGCTTACGAGGTAAAAGACGAGCAACAACATCTGCTGCGGGTACAACCGGAACTTCTTCGTAGCGGCCAGTACACCCTCACCATACAATCAGAACCAACACTCGCTTTTCCGGTGGCAGGTAAAAGCAGCCGGAACATAGCCAGCATCTGGGGCGACCCACGCGATGCAGGCGCACGCCGCCACGAAGGCATAGATGTGTTTGCCAAAAGAGGCGCACCCGCTATTGCAGCTACAGACGGCGTTATCCGGCAGGTAAACACGACACCAAGAGGCGGCAAAGTGGTGTGGCTAACTGATTCAGACCGCAGGCAAAGCTTATACTACGCGCACCTCGACAGCCAATTAGTGCAGGCAGGTCAGCGCGTGCAGGCCGGTGACACCATCGGTTTAATCGGCAATACAGGCAATGCCAGAACAACAGGCCCACACCTGCACTTTGGTATTTACCGCTATGGGCAGGGGGCCACTAACCCTTACCCTTACGTATACCAGTCCGCTGAAAAGCTGCCTCCGGTAAGGATTGATGCCACTCAGATAAGCCACTGGATTCGGGTGGCAACTAAAAACGCCAACATCAGGTTACAGCCCAGCACAAGCTCTGAAGTATATTTGCAGTTGCCGCAGCACACCCCGTTGCTGGTAACAGGAGGCACAGCCAGTTGGTACCGGGTACAGCTGCCAAACGGATCTGAAGCCTATATTGCCAACAGCATTACAGAGCCTGCCACAAAGCCTGTTCGCCTGGTAAAGCTAACCTCTGATACTGACTTACTGGATGAGGCACACGCACAGGCTGCTGCCAAAGACAGCATCAGCGCTGGAACCAGCGTTGCTATACTTGGTACTTACAACGGCTTTGAGCTTGTGCGAAATGCCGATGGCCAGCTTGGTTGGATAAACCTTACGCCTACCATGAGCCTTCGGTAGAAGCAGGCACTTTTGAACAGCAGAGATGATCTACACTAGGTGCGTTTATCTGTCACCAACTCCTGCTGCCTGCTACTTATTTATTGTTATATTTACACGTAAGAAAAAACCAAACTCTGTAAAAATTGAAGTTAGCTGCTATTGACATTGGGTCTAACGCAGTGAGATGCCAGATCTCCAGCGTGCTGAACCAGAACGGAAATGTTTTCTTTAAAAAGGTAGAATATGTGCGCTATCCTATCCGCTTTGGCGAGGATGTGTTTAACACCGGTTATATCAGTGATGTTAAGGTAAATAAATTTGTAAAACTCTTAAAGGCTTTCCAGCTGCTGCTGGATGTGCATGATGTAGACCATTACATGATTTGCGCTACCTCTGCCATGCGTTCAGCACTTAATGCCCCAGAGATTATTGAGCACGTGAAGCAGGAAACTGGCTTGGAAATACAGGTTATTGATGGAGAAACGGAAGCTTTCCTGATCAACAAGGTTATCTTCAGCTTTCTGGATGAGCGCAATTACCTGCACATAGACGTGGGGGGTGGCAGTACCGAATTCAACATCTATGTTAATCGTGAGAAGATGGCTTCTCAATCTTTTGAGCAAGGTTCTATACGCCACATGCATGGCCGTGACTCCAGTGAGTTATGGGATAAAATGAAGCTTTGGATTGAAACCAACGCTAAAAAGTATCATATAGCCCGTGCTATAGGTACCGGAGGCAATATCAATAAGCTATTTGAATTAGCTGGAAAAACAGCAGGAAAGCCTATTTTCAGAAAGCAGATAGAAGAAGTAGCCACACGCTTATCTAACCTGAGCATGAACGAGCGTATCACAGATCTGATGCTCAATCCTGATCGTGCTGATGTGATTGTGCCTGCCTCAGAAATCTACCTCTCCGCCATGAAATGGGCCAAAGTGGAAACCATGGTTGTGCCTGCAGTAGGTTTGAAGGATGGCATGCTGCATGCACTTTATGAGCAGTATCATCCGGAGAGATTCGTGATTACAAAGATTAGCTAGAGGCAAAAACCTGCCTCCTCTTAAACCTGATCTGTCGCTACTTATAGCTCAATAAAAAACCATAAAGGCGGAGGCCGGAGCAGTTTATTCTACTCCGGCCTCCGCCTTTTATCTTCAGCCATTAAAATAACTCCACTTCTTCTTCTGTAGCGTTTTTACTGTAGAATAGCTTGTGTAGGTCTACAGCATCTTCGTTAGCTCCATTCCGGCGCTTAATATAAGTCCCGTCCTCGCGCATGGTATACGAGTTCTGGTTGTCCTGCAGGTTATAGTATAGGATTCTGATTGCCTCGCGTTTCAGTTCTTCATTCGTAATCAGGAACAGAGCCTCTATGCGGCGATCAAAGCTACGCACCATACAATCGGCACTTCCGCTGTATACTTTAGGAGCTCCGTTGCTGTGGAAGTAATACAGGCGTGCGTGCTCCAGATACTCTCCCACTATACTTTTAACGGATATGTTTTCGCTCAGATCCTCTCGGCCGGGGCGCAGACAGCAAATCCCTCTCACAATCAGCTTAATCGGAACACCAGCCTTCGATGCTTTATAAAACTCATCAATCACCTCACGGTCTTCCAGGGAGTTTATCTTAATGACAATGCCACTCTTCAACCCTTTCTTTGCATTGCGTGCCTCCTGCCGAATCAACTCAATCAGCTGATTACGCATGTTTTTGGGTGAGGTCATCAGGTACTTGTAATCGTTCGGGCGCGAATGCCCGGTAATCACATTAAAAAACTCCGACACATCATGCGCATAGATCTCATTGGTGGTGAGCAGGCTCACGTCCGTATAAAGGCGTGCGGTAGACTCATTATAGTTTCCGCTACCAATGTGTACATAACGCGTCACTTTTTCGCCTTCTTTCCGGATGATCATCAGCATTTTTGTATGTGTTTTATACTTGCTGATGCCGTAGATTACAAAGCAGCCCGCCTTTTCCAGCCTCTCCCCCTCTTTTATGTTCCTTTCTTCGTCAAAGCGAGCTTTTACTTCGAACAGCACCGATACGTGCTTTCCATTCTCAGCGGCTTTCAGCAATGCGGCTGTTACACGCGACTGATCTGCCAGGCGGTAAATAGTCTGCTTAATTCCTAGCACTGTTGGGTCTTCAGCGGCTCGCTCCAGTAGGTTTACCACTGGCTCCATGCTGTTGTAAGGGTGATGCAGCAAAACATCGTGCTCCTTCAAATACTCAAAAAGATCTACTCCGTCATTGGGCAGGCTTCGTGGAGAAATGGAAGCAGGTTGCTTAAAACCTCTGTTTCTAAAGTGCCGGTGGTTGATAATTTGCCACAAGCAGCGCAGGTCCAGCAGGCTGTTAATCGTGAACACGTTGGCATTATCAATCGTCCAGCGTTCCTTTAATATCCGCATCATAAACTGAGACGGATTACGCTCTACCTCCAGCCGCACTACACGCCCCTTTTTGCGCGTTTTTAGCTTTGACTTTATCTCCTGCACAAAATCTGCCTCCAGGTCATCCGACTCCTCCAGTGTATAATCTCCGTTTCGTGTGATGCGGAACAGGTTAACCGATACAATCTCCACGTTACGGAAAAGTTTCTTGATCTTCCACCGCACGATATCCTCTATCGGCACAAATACAATTTTGTCTTTGCGGTTAATCTCGTAAAAGCGGGTTAAGTTTTGCGGTATCTGTACAAACGTAACGCGGTCCTGCGGCTTGCCTTCATCAGTGGTTCTGGTAACCACCCCAAACGTAAGCAGCTGGTTCATCAGCAGCGGAAAGCCATGGTAGTTATCAAACACCATGGGCGTGAGCATCGGATAGATGGTATTCTTAAAGTAGGAATCTACCTTCTTCTGTTCTAATTCGGTCAATTCGCCCGGCTTCTGGATGTCGCATCCGTTTGCAGCGAAAAGCGGCTTCAGCTCATTGTTAAACGTCAGGTACTGGTCGTTCACAAACCGATGGGCATAGTCGAGCAGCTTCTTCCGAAACGGCAGTTCGCGAAGGCCTGAATAGTCAAGCCGCTCTTTGCCATAGTCGAGATAATTGTACAAACTCCCCACCCGGATCATGAAGAATTCGTCGAGGTTAGAGGAGGTAATAGCCAGGAACTTCAGCCTGTCGAACAGACATTTGTCAGTGTCGCGGGCTTGGTCAAGTACGCGGTAATTAAAGCGCAGCCAGCTAAGGTCGCGACTAATGTATTTACTTCTCTTTATCTGGTCAGAAACCTTATTAATCAGCATGTTCTCTGGTGTTTTCAAGGGTTTAGGAAGCACAGAAATTGTACTTTAAACCCGCCTACTTCTCAAACTCAAAATATAAGGAGAAAGTATAGCTATTCCTTCATATTACGGCAAAAATTAATTCAGGGCTTGGTTTCCTGCGCTGTGCCTACTTATACTTACCTCAAGGGCATACAAAGGTAAAAATATAAGAGCTCCAAAGGAAGAAATCTATAGCGAGTTTCCAAACTTAAACTCGCAGCCGTAAAGCTGTAGGCAAGCAAAGCACTATATAAAGTTTAGCTTGCACAGAAAAAGCAAAAGGGCAGGCAGCGGCTCTAACCGCTATCCACCCTTTATGTCTAAAACTGCTGCTTTTTTCTATTTTATTGATAAGTAAACCAAACCTATACTTGGAAAGAGGGCAACTGTACTGAAACATCAATCATGCTGCTACAAAACAGCTTTCAGAAAATCAATCACATCCTCCGACGTTATCTTAGGTGTGTCTTCGTTTGTCTCTCTATCTTCGCTGTCCAGAAGCAGGTAGTAGGGCAAAGCCCTTACAACAACTAAACTCTCCGCTGTTGCATCCCATAGCTCCGTCAGTTGCTCCTCCAAAGTAAGTGATTTGTTGCTGACTGGTTTAGTAACTGCAGGCTCTGCTATGCTCCTTTTCTCTGGCTGGTAACCTATTACAGCAGCCAACACAGCAAAAGTAGCTAAGCAGGTAAGTATAAAATATTTCTTCATAATATTAGATTGTACTAATGGCAGTTCATTTGTCGAATGCGATACTTAATTCTTCAGCACAGAAGCCAGTGAAGCGCCTGAAACAGTTACTTTCGTGTTGTCAGAGAAAGTATAAGTTAGCTTTGGGATGCGCACGTTCTCCAGGTGCAGTTCGCTTCTGTTTTTGATGTCAAGGTTTGCCTGCTGTACCTGGTTGCTTCCGCTAAGCTCAAGTATAGACTGGCTGCCATCCTGCTCTCCTACAGTTGCCTTCAAAGCTCCGAGCTTATTATTAGATAACATAACTTTGCTGGCACGGCTCTGCACTAGATTCAGGCTATCCATGCTTAAGTCCTGCACGTAGACTGTAACGCCATTAAATTTTCCATCACCCACAGTATCCATATACAGCTCTTTGCCATTTACTGTGTAAGAAGCATCCGTTTGCAGGTGTTTAAGATCAGGCGTTGATATAATTACGTAGTATGGGGCGCTTACATTACGAACTTCTTCATCAAACGCCATACCTACCAGCAACCGATCCTGCTCTTGCTTTACCTTGATAAAGTCTTTTGCACTTTTATGCACCCATACTTTATACTCGCCCGGTATGATTTTAACACGCATGTAGTTGGCTCCGCGAACATCAATAGCTGTAAAACCTGTATGGTCTAAGCTGCTGTAGTTCTGGTAAGGGTCTTTGTAAGTTCCTTTTTTATACTCCTTTGTAAGAACTGCGTTATAGGCCACCACTGTAGCTATAAAGAACAATAAAGCTGTTAAAAGTAATTTGCTACTTGCTTTCATGATGCCTTTACTGGTTTAGTTCGTAATTTTCTGTAATAAACTGCTCATATTTTTCCTGCACCTCCTCCAGGCTGATTTCTAAGAGGTAGATGCTCCTGAAAAACTCGGGTAGGTCCTGCTGCAGAAAGTTTAGCTTTCGGTAGGCAATGATTTTCTTTAGCCCATCTGGTGCTACAAAAAAGCCAATGCCTCGCTTATTATAGATTACCTCCTGGTTCTGCAAAAATTCATAGGTGCGCATCACAGTGTTAGGGTTTACCTCCAGCTCTACTGCCAGCTCCCGTACCGAGGGTATTTTATCTTCTGGTGCCCATTTGCCCAGCAGAATGTTTTCGCTGACATAGGATGCTATCTGCAAATAGATCGCTTCATTATTTCTAAATTCCATACTTTTTCTTCTTTACCTATACTTGCTTTTCCTGCAGCAGCTTGTAAGACGCCGCCCAGAAAAGAGCTGCCAACACCAATGGTATAAAACTTAAGAGGGTTGAATACGCTTCCGGAAATGCTACACTCGCTTGTTCCTCCCCTTCTTTAAAAGATATACTTGTAAAAGGCATTGCCCCGTTTATATCGCGCCCCCACACCAGCTGCATCAGCTGCTCGTTTAGTATAATCAGAACACCTGCTACTACTATAAAGGCAAATGCGGTTTTGATGAAATGTCCTTTTTGGAAGAATGTACTTCCCCAAATTGCCAGCCCATGCAGTAGGGCGTAATAAACAAAAGCCATATACATCCCCTCTTTCGTTGAAAACACATTGAGTAAGCGAGGTGTTTCACCGCCAGCTTCCATACTTAGCACCACATAGTCAACCAGATAAAAACAGGCTAAATAAACTAACACAAAGAGCAGAAAAGAGTATACCCAGCCTACCAGATACTTCTCAAAGTGTGAGGCTGGTAGCGTCAGGAAGGCAATAGACTTATTTTTATCGCCCAAGTTCGCAAAGACACTACTCGTAAAAACAGTACCGACACCAAACAGAAACAACACAAAGAATACCCCCTGCGCCGTCTCACTTAATGGCTGATGATCTAGGTAGGCAGCACCTCCGATAAACAAGGCAAGTATACCTAAAAGTACCCCCAGCGACATCAGGTAGCTTTTGATATGCTCAGAAGTATGCTTCTGAAACAACAAACTAAAACGGCGAAAGCTAAAATGGTTTTGCATACTCAGGTTTATTTAAGAAGTTCAAAAGTGATTTATCACCGCTGATGATCGCATTAAAGAGCAACTCCATATCTACTTTGCTGTAGGTACCTGCTGTGTTTGGCATGATCACGTGCTTTCCTCTCAGAGCGTCTTCTGCATACAGCACATCCATACCTTCGGTAGATGAGAGATTGGTAAAGGTGAGCCTGTCAGCAATGGTATCAAGGTCTGCGTTTAGCACGATTTCGCGCTCGTGCAGCACCACCAGCGTATCTATCAGACTGTCCAGGTCTCTGACTTGGTGTGTGGAGATAATCATGCACCTGTCTTCGGTGAGCGCTGAGGCAATTATTTTCCGGAACTGTACTTTGGAAGGTATGTCCAAGCCGTTGGTTGGCTCATCCATTACTAGCAGGCTTGTGTTAGTAGCTAAACCAAAAGCAATTAACGCTTTCTTCTGCTGTCCAAAAGACATCTTGTTTAGCACAGCTTCGCGCGGCACTTCAAACTCAGCCAGGTATCTATAAAAGTCAGTTTCGCTAAACTTTGGGTAAAAGCAGGCGGTGTTTTTCACATACTGAGCAGAAGTAAGCGACGGTACATAAATCTCTTCCGGCAGGAAATAGAGCTCCTGCAGCAAAGCCGTTGACCTGCTGGCAGCATTTCTACCATCAATCAGGCAACTACCCTCCCTCGGAAAAGCAAGGCCAACCATGTTCTTCAGCAGCGTAGACTTGCCCGCGCCGTTTTTGCCTAGCAAACCATAAATATGCCCCCGCTGCAGTGAGAGCTGCAGGTTCTGGAAGAGCAGCGATTTGCTGGAGTAGCCAAAACTTAAATTCTCGATTTGTATCATACCGTCACCTGTATAGTGTATTAGTTACATAGTACACTACAAAGGTAGCAACAGTATTTACATTTCCTATATTTCCAGGAAATAAATTCAAAGGCTTATTAAGCAGTTAAGAAACAGTCATTTAGCAAAACATCAGGAACAATAGCCGCTGGCGCACTCCTATGGCATACAAGCCTGCATTATAACAATAAAGCTTACCGTATTAGTCATCGGGAGTACCAGTATGCTAACACTTTGGGGAAATAAAAAAGGCCAGCTGTAACAGCTGGCCTTTCCAAAATATAAGTTATGAGTACTTACACGTCTACACGTGCATACTTGGCATTTCGCTCAATAAAGTCGCGGCGAGGACCTACTTCATCCCCCATTAGCATGGAGAACAGGTGATCGGCCTCGGCAGCTGATTCAATGTCCACACGCTTCAGGCTTCGGGTGTCCGGATCCATGGTGGTGCTCCAAAGCTGCTCTGGGTTCATCTCTCCCAGACCTTTGTAGCGCTGTACGCCCACGCTTTCTTCTCTGCCTTTTCCTAGCTCCTGTATGGCCTCAAGACGGTCTTGCTCAGTCCAGCAGTAACGCTCTTCTTTGCCTTTCTTCACGAGGTATAACGGAGGCAGCGCAATGTATACATAGCCCATCTCTATTAATTCCTTCATGTAACGGAAGAAGAACGTCAGGATCAGGGTACGGATGTGTGAACCGTCTACGTCCGCATCCGTCATGATGATTACTTTGTGGTAGCGCAGTTTTACCATGTTCAGCGCCTTGTCGTCCTCTGGCGTACCAAAGCTCACCCCAAGAGCGGTGATCATGTTCTTGATCTCTTCGTTTTCGTAGATACGGTGCTCCTGGGCTTTTTCCACGTTCAGGATTTTACCACGAAGCGGCAGAATTGCCTGGAATTTACGGTTACGCCCCTGCTTAGCAGACCCACCTGCTGAGTCACCTTCTACCAGGTAAATTTCGCAGTTTTCAGGGTTGCTGTCAGAGCAGTCGGCCAGTTTACCAGGAAGGCTGGTGCTGGACAGTACGCTCTTGCGTTGTACCATCTCACGAGCCTTACGGGCTGCAAAACGTGCCTGCGCGGCAAGTATAACTTTTTGCACAATAATACGCGCCTCTTTCGGATGCTCCTCCAGATAGTTATTCAGCATCTCACCAACGGCCGTGTCCACAGCACCAGAAACTTCGGAGTTACCTAGTTTGGTTTTAGTCTGGCCTTCAAACTGTGGCTCCTGCACTTTCACAGAGATAACCGCTGTCAAACCTTCTCTAAAGTCATCACCTGCAATATCAATTTTCACCTTATCCAGCATACCTGATTTATCAGCGTAAGCCTTAAGGGTACGGGTAAGCGCGCGGCGGAAACCAGCTACGTGCGTACCACCTTCTATGGTGTTGATGTTATTTACATAAGAGAAGATGTTCTCAGTGTAAGAAGTGTTGTACTGCAGGGCAATCTCCACGGGCACACCGTTTTTCTCACTCTCTACGTGAATCGGCTCCGGGATAAGCGTCTCACGGGTTTCATCCAGGTAAGCAACAAACTCCTTCAAACCACCTTCAGACAAAAAAGAAACAGAAAGTGGCTGTCCCTCCTCGTTTAGTTCACGCAGGTCCTGCAGGTTAATACGTATCCCCTTGTTCAGGAAAGACAACTCGCGCAGGCGGCTGGCGATGGTGTCATACTTGTATTCTGTGGTGGTAAAGATGGAGGCATCCGGCTGAAAGCGAACAGTAGTACCTGTTTTATCGGTTTCACCTATCTCACGCACCGGGAAAGCCGGCACGCCTATATTATAATGCTGCTCGTATATTTTTCCGTTGCGGTGCACTGTTACATGCAAATCCGTTGAAAGTGCATTCACGCAGGAAACACCTACGCCGTGCAGACCACCAGATACTTTATAAGTGTCTTTATCAAACTTACCACCCGCGTGCAGCACCGTCATTACCACCTCCAGGGCAGAGCGGCCTTCTTTGGTGTGGAAATCAGTTGGAATACCCCGTCCGTTATCGGAAACGGTGATAGAATTGTCTGTGTTTATGGTTACTGATATCTCGTCGCAATGGCCGGCGAGGGCTTCATCAATAGAGTTATCTACTACCTCCCACACCAGGTGGTGCAGGCCCTTAATGCCGATATCGCCGATGTACATGGCCGGGCGCTTACGAACCGCTTCGAGACCTTCCAGTACCTGAATGCTATTTGCTGAATAATCGTTAGCTTTTGCTATATCTTTTACGTCACTCATTGGGTGTTATAGGCTAATTGAATAGGTAAAGTTACCACTTTTATTTAATTTTAACTATACTTTCGGGCCATGTGTAGCGTGTATGCAAAGGGTAGGTTTAGCGCTGCCGACATAGCACAAGTATAAGCTCCTATTTTTAAACAAAATACCTCCTGCAATGGTGCCTAAAGCGCTAACTAACAGCTACAAAAAATACAAAAAGCTTTTACAACAATATCTGTCATACCCATCTTCTATCCTGCTATATACAAGTATAGCTTGGCATTAAATGCAAAAAGCCGCTTTGGTTGCGGCTCCTGTTAGTTAAATCTTTTGCCCTACTTACTCCTGCTCCGCCGTTAACCTAGCTTTAACCTTTATTCGTGCTACCATCCGGCGGTTAAATTCATAATATTCCGGTCCGTACGGTTGCGTATTATCCAGTTCCTCAATCCCTACTATCTTGTAGCTCCCTTCGCCGCTGCTCAGGTTATTCAGTTTAAGCCGGGCATTCGCAAGTGCTTTCTCCAACATCTCCTGCTGCAGCTTCTGCCGCTGTGCATCATCTATAAAGGTACTGCTAACATTTACATTAAACGAAAACCGGTGGTCCAGCGCATCCTGCATAATGCGGCCGTAGGTGGCACTATCAGGCACGATAATATTATACGTTACGCTAGTCTGAAACATATTGGGGTTTACTTTCTTTCCCATCTGCTCAGGCATATAATTCAGGTATATGTTCTCGTTGGTGCGTACCATACTTGGCACCTCGTGCCGCAGCGAATCAGCCCATTTGTTAAATTTCTGCCGCATATCCATTGGGCCATTGTAAGACAGGTTGAGACGAAAACCGGCATCAGGCATAGGCTGCTCATACTCGCCAATTACATGCAGGTAATTTTCTTCCTGCCCAGCTGGTGTGCTGCAACTACTAACACTGAGAATGCTTACAAACAGCGATGCAAGCACAAGCCCTTTAAATAATCTTTTCATAGTTATAGCGTTTTTCTATATAGCAGATACTTAACGAAAAGTATGCCATACCTGAAGCCGGCTACTCAAAATACAGAAAAGTTAACTTTTGCTGCCTTTCAATGTGCCTCTCCGGAAGCTGTTACATAAAAGAAGCACTGTAGCAGTAGCCCCCTTATTTATACTTGCACAAGGATTCCTGCTGCCCTACCTTTGCAGCATGTGGCAACGCTACCTCTTCGGCCTCAGTATGCTGGTCATCTACCTGATGACAACGTTCCGCTATCTGGCTCCGGTAGTGTATTACCAACTTGACTATACATATATTTCTGAAGTACTCTGCATTAATCAGGATAAGCCACAGTTACAGTGCCACGGCAAATGCCACCTCCGCAAGCAGCTCGAGCAAACCTATTCGCTGGATAAACAAAAAGAGACACTACAGCACCTGATCTCCTCTTACCATGCCGTAGAAGATGTTCCGCTATCAGTTTTAATACTGCTGTCGCCCTTTGCACCTGCTGCTCCGGCCCCTCCTGTGTTTTATGAGCCGGGAGCTTATTTCGCCGCCTTGGATGCACCTTTTCATCCGCCTCAGGTGTAGAAATCGCCTATTACTCTACTTTGAATATTTTATTATAATACAT
>NZ_JBHTLD010000010.1:0-46651 GCF_042678745.1 Pontibacter rugosus
TCTAATTAAATATAGGCATTTCACTTTCTAGTGACAATACGATAACCAAAGGGTTATTAGCATGTAATACTTAAGTAACATTGTGCTGGTAGTTTTGAGCAGACATAAACGTTTGCTATGAAAAACCTATCTACTTCAAAACTTAGTCTTGCCCTGGCACTGGCAAGCACAATCGTTGTTACTGGCTGTAACAATGACGACAAGTACACTCCCGAGCGACCTATCGAGTTTGGGCTTAAAGATCAGTCGGTAAACCCTGCGCTGGTTAAAACCTTACCTGGCTTCAACGGCATTAAGGTAAATACCCTTATCAGCAGCGACGATAAACTTGAGCAGTCTCCAAACTTTATCTATGGTGCGCAGCCAGATGGTGGTGGCATGATCAAAAACCCGAATGGTGAGGGTTATATTATGATTACCAACCACGAATACCTGCGTTCAGTATCGCGTGTATTCCTTGATAAAAAGCTAAAGCCAGTAAAAGGTGAATACCTCGTAAACGGCACAGGAGGTATGTGGCGCCTTTGCTCGGCCACCCTGGCTACCCCGGAGGAACACGGCTTCGGCCCAACCTTCCTGACAGCAGGCGAGAGTGGTGTAGAGTCTATGATTCACGCTATCAACCCCTTCGGTGACATAGCAGACAGAAGCCGCACCGACCGCACCTTGCCAGCCTTGGGCAAAGCCAGCGCCGAAAACGCTGTACCACTGCCGAAGACAGCATATCCTGGCAAAACAGTTATTTTTATTGGAGAAGATGAAAGCAACCCTGCCAACAGCATGGGTCAGGTGAACATGTACTTATCTAACAGTGTAGGTGATATGCAAAACGGCAAACTGTACATGCTGCGTCGCAAAGACAAAAACGTGGTAGAAACAGACATGCAGGTTGGCAGCAGCTACGATGTAGAGTTTGTAGAATATACAGACGTAAAATCCAGCACAGGCGCCCAGCTAGCCGCACAAACTATTGAGAAAGGAGCTATACAGTTTGCTCGCGTAGAAGACCTGGACTATGGCAAAGGCAGACCTGACGCCAACCGTACTTTATACTTTGTAGCCACAGGTGTGAGCCCCGACAAAGTAAATCCTGCACCAGGCTTTACAATGTGGGGCCGCCTTTACAAACTTGATTTGAACCCAAGAAGCCCATTGAGTGGCAAACTTACACCATTGATTGATGGTGGTATTGATCCGGGTAATAGCATTGTAAACCCTGATAACGTTTGTGTTACCGAAAACTTCGCTTACATTCAGGAAGATGGCGACTCGTTCTACAGCGCGAATAAACATGACGGACGCATCTGGCAGTACAACCTTAGGACAAAGGCTTTAAAGCCAATGCTTGAGATGAACCACCGCCGCGACGATCCTGCTTTCAATGCCAAGTATAACTCTGTTGGCTCTAACAACCTTAGTTCTTGGGAGTACGGCGCTATGTATGATATTTCGGATCTGATCGGTCTTCCTGGCACCTTTGTGGTAAACCTGCATCCACATACCTGGAGAGACGAGAAGTATAAAGATGCGGATGGCAGCGGCCTGTTTACAAGCGGCAGCGGCTTAGAAGGCGGACAAACAGTGATACTTACCAACGTACCCCGATAAATTACCCTTTTTATCCAGTCCCCACTGCAAAGCTCTCTTACCCCTAGGAGAGCTTTGCTTTATTTCAGTTAAAAGCCAGACGGGGGCATGATAATTTACTCTCTATGCCATGTCTGTCGATTTATTTCGGCTTTAGTTCTTCTGTTCTACCTTAACCAGTTCCTTTTCAAACTCCCTGTCGCCATGAAAAAGTTGCTATTCGCCTTTTCTTTGCTGCTAAGCACAGCTATCTATTGCTGCACACCGGATGCACCTTTATCTCCTTCTGAAAAAGCCAAACTTCATTTACTTTCTGAATTAGACACACTACAGCATATAGCAGAAAATGAGCTGTTGCGCTTAGCAACTACAGGTTCAGAAGACTCCATTCGTTTAGCGTTTCATCGTACACGGCAAGCTTATAAACAAGTGGAGTTGTTTACGGAGTATTACGCCCCAACAGTCAGCAAAGAACTAAATGGCGCTCCTCTGCCTGAAATAGAAGTTGAAGAAACAACCGTGTTTGAGCCTTCGGGTTTACAAGTGATAGAAGAACATCTTTATCCAAGCTTTGAAGAGCAGAACCGGGAGGTGTTAATACAGGAGGCAAAAAAGTTCTTATCCCTTACAGGGCGCGCACGCACTATACTGGAGGGCACAGAGTTTACAGATGCACATATACTGAATGCCTGCAGGCAGGAAGTGTTCCGAATCATCGTGCTCGGCATTTCCGGATTCGATACACCACTTACGGCTACAGGCGTTAAAGAGGCTGCTACAGCTCTACAATCTGTGCAGGAAGTGCTGGCGTTTTTTGGTAACAACGAACAGCTGCAAACACTCCTACAAAAAGCAATTGCTTATACTGCGCAAAGTGCTTCTTTTGATCATTTCGATCGAATGGCATTTATAACCCAGTTTGCGAATCCCATCACGGCAGAAATTACGGGCTGGCAAAAGCAGTTAAACGTTGCCCCCCTTACAATGCCCTTAGCCATTCATGCAGAAGCTGCCACACTTTTCGATAAAAACAGCCTCCGTGCCGATTATTTTGCAGGCTCTGCAGAAGCCATGGCTACACCAGAAAAGATAGCACTGGGTAAAGCGCTTTTTTTTAACCCTGTGGTATCTGGCAATAGCAGTACCTGTGGCGCCTGCCATAAGCCTGAACTTGCCTTTACAGATGGACTGCCGAAAAGTGCCGCAATCGAAAAAGGCAAATTCGTTCAGCGCAACGCACCCACCCTCTACTATGCAGGGCTACAGCACGCCCAGTTTTACGATATGCGCGCCTCAACCCTGGAGAGCCAAACCGTAGATGTTATCCGTAACAAAGATGAAATGCACGCCTCTGTAGAAGATGCAGCACATCGCTTAAATGCCGAAGCTGATTTTATACTCGCATTCAAACAAGCATTTCCGGGTATGGAGGCAGAGATCCAGCCAAAGCATGTGATGATGGCGCTTGCCAGCTACGTTCGCTCGCTCACTCCCTTCAACTCACGCTTCGACAGGCATATGCGAGACAAAGAGCAACACCTGACGGCACAGGAAACCAAAGGCTTCAATTTATTTATGGGTAAAGCAAAATGCGGTACATGCCATTTTATGCCTGTGTTCAACGGCACTGCGGCACCTGCCTTCAACAATACAGAAGCAGAAGTACTGGGCATTGTTGAAAACCCGAGAGCAGCTCACCCAATGTTAGATCCTGACCTTGGCCGGTTTACTCACAATAAAATGGAGGAACTTCGCTTTGCGTTTAAAACACCGACACTCCGCAATGTCGCCAAAACAGCACCATACATGCACAACGGTTCTTATCAAACGTTAGAAGAGGTTATGGATTTCTACAACAAAGGAGGAGCACAAGGCATGGGACTACAGTTGGAAAATCAGACTCTCCCTCCTGACCCACTCAACCTGACTGAGGAGGAAACGAAATCCATTATTTCATTTCTCCATACACTGACAGACGAAGTATAAATAGGCCAAACAGATTCAGTTTTTAAGTAACGTATCGCCATAGGTTATACCCGTGGCGATACGTGTTTATGGAGTATAAGAGTCAACAACACCTCCGATAGAATGCAAACTATTTATTCTATGCACGTAAGCCTCACCTTTTGAAGGTAGGTGAAAGGTGATCTCTTCTATCCAGCTCAAAATAGGTTAATCACTAGCTTTCCTGTACTTTTGATGTAAAGAAGTATAGCACGTTTAAAGGGTTGTTAAGAAGCTGGTTCTCATCATACTGAAATCAGGTAAATCAGCAAAAAGCTCCCATCACCTTATGGAACCGATCAGATTAAATAAATTTATAAGCGATACAGGCACCTGCTCCCGACGTGAGGCAGATAAAATGATTGAGCAAGGCCGTGTGTCAGTGAACGGCAAGCGCCCTGAAGTTGGTGCTAAGGTTACGGCAAAAGATAAAGTGCGTGTAGACGGTAACCTGCTGCAAATAGATGAGGTAGAGCCTGTGTACCTGCTCTTAAACAAGCCCGCTGGCATAGAGACCACTACTGACACCTCGCAGCGCGACAACATCATCAGTTTCACGAATTACCCCGAACGTATATTCCCGGTAGGCAGGCTTGATAAGGATTCTGAAGGACTTATTATTCTTACGAACGATGGCGACATCGTGAACAAAATATTACGTGCGGGCAACAGGCATGAGAAGGAATATGTGGTGACGGTAGACAAGCCCATCACTCAGGATTTTGTAGAGAAGATGAGTAATGGTGTGGCCATACTTGGCGTGAACACAAAAAAATGCTTTGTTGCTCAGGAAGGTCCAAATAAATTCCGCATCATACTTACCCAAGGCATGAACCGCCAGATTCGCCGCATGTGTGAGGCACTGGGCTACGAGGTAAAAACTTTACAACGCACCCGCATCATGCACCTCTCGCTGAACAAGATTCCGCTTGGCCAGTGGCGCAACATGACGGATACAGAGGTGGAAGAATTGCAGCGCCTGGTGGCTGGCTCCACTAAAACAGAAGAAGGATCAGTAAATAAGAAACGAACTACCGAGGCTGCTGCTCCTGCCAGAAGCAACAAACCTAAGCCTCGCGGAGGTACATCAGCGGGAAGACCTGCGCGTGCCGGAGGCGCTCCTAAAGGAACTTCAAAAGGTGCAGGAGCCGGTAAACGTGAAAAACCAAAATCAAGCGCAAGTAGTGCCCGAGGCTCTCGTGGTGCATCAAAAGGCAGCCCTAAAGGAGCCACAGGCGGAAGAGGTACGCGCGGGGCAGCTAAGGGCGGCAAAAGGCGCTAATTCTTTAAGTTAGGTAGCCTAAATCACAGTCTCTCTGCCAGCCAATCAAAGGCATCAGGCATAATACTGGTGAAGCAGCCATTATACTATAAAACAAGTAGGTAAAGCAGTGCATTTACCTTAATTTCGCCGCCCGATAAAGCAGGGTGCAACAAAAGGCTACTAAAAATACTACACTTATGTAGTAACAGCCAACATAAACCATGGAACCAAAGCGATTAAACAAATACATAAGTGATGCCGGCTTCTGCTCCAGACGCGAGGCTGACAAGCTGATTGAAGAAGAACGTGTTACTATCAATGGCAGATTAGCAGATGCTGGTGCCAAGGTAATGCCTAAAGACAAAGTGCGCATCGACGACGAAATTCTGAACGTGCGTGAAGAGGCGCCAGTGTTTATGATTTTCAATAAGCCTGCTAACATGTCTGCCACCGCTGATATGTCGGTGCGCGACAATGTGGTGCGGGCTATTAATCACCCGGCATCGCTACAGCCTATCCTCCACCTCGAAAGAGATGCTGACGGGCTTATATTTTTGAGCAACGATACTGATCTTGTGGCGCGCATGACGCGGTTCAATAACAAGTATGAAAAGGAATACATTGTTACTGTAAATAAGCTCATCACTTCTGAATTCCTGCTGAAGCTAAGCGGTAGCGAACCAAATGAATCAGGGGAGCAAGTACAAAGAACATTTGTTGCCAAAGAAGGCTCTAATCGCCTGCGGATTATTTTAAAGCCAAGCGCGAACCACAACATCAAGATGATGTGCGAAGACTTAGGTTACCAGGTAACGCATTTATCCCGCATCAGAATTGAGAATTTTACTTTAGCCAAACTACCCGCCGGGCATTGGCGTGCGCTGAACCCTGCAGAAGTGGAAAACCTGCGCAGCGTAACTAACAGAGCTGGTGCTAAAAGCAAAGAAAGGGATTTTGAGCAGAAGAAGCGCTCGACAACTACGCGCAGTGGTGAAGGCAGCCAAACTGGGGCACGTATAGGCAAAAGCAGACCTAAAACACCTGCAAAAGGTGGTGCTGGCAGTTTCTCCAGAAGTAGCACAGGAAGTTCTAAAGGAGCACCCAAAGGCGGCAATAGAACGGGTGGCTTTAAAAGCGGTGGCGCAAAAGGTGGTGCAGCAGGCAAAAGCGGCGGCAAAGGCCCAGCTAAAAGAGGACGCTAAAATCAAAAAAATATACTGGCTGGTTCTGTTTTTATAAAAGCAGCTATACTTGATAAAGCATTTTTTTAGTGCTCGGGCAGGATTTATACTATAAGCTTACATTCATAAGTATAAAAAAAGAGAAGCTGAATAAGCTTCTCTTTTTTTATACTTGCTTTCAAGCCATTACCAGCTACCCATTTTACCGGCCTGGTAATCACGGAAGGCCTCCTGAATCTCTTCTTCTGTATTCATCACAAAGGGGCCATGAGATACAACAGGTTCGTTGAAAGGATGCGCATGGCCTAGCAGAATATAACTATCCTCCTGCGCCTCTACCTTAATTTCCTCGCCCTCGTTTTCAAACTCAACCAAATTTTGCTTATCAACAGCTTCACCGTTGACTTTCACAGAGCCGCGCACCACATAGAAAAAGATATTCCGCTCAGCAGCTATGGAGGTAGTTAAACTGCCCCCCTGCTTCAGTTCTATACTTGCCATGTGAATGTCACTTAGCGACGGAATTGGCCCCTGAGTTTCGCGCCAATTGCCGGATATCACGTTTACCTTTACGTTGCCATCATCTTCCGTAGCGGTAGGAATTTGGTCTTTTTGCAGGCCAACATACTTTGGCTCAGTCATTTTATACTTGGCAGGCAGGTTAAACCACAGCTGCAGAATTTCCAGTGGGCCTCCCTCCTTCTTAAACTTATCGGAGGAAACTTCAGCATGAATAAGTCCGCGGCCAGCTGTCATCCACTGTACGCCGCCAGCCACAATAACATCTTTACCGCCGCCGGTATCCTGGTGCATGATGTCACCATCAAGTATAAATGTTAAGGTTTCGAAACCTCGGTGCGGGTGCGGCCCAAAAGGTAAGCCTCTGTTGTTGCTCTTGTATACCTGCGGCCCATGATGGTTCAGAAACAGGAACGGATCTATATACTCTACCTCACGCGTTGGAATGGCACGATACGTTACCAGGTCATCCATGGGCGCATAAGCTGCTTTATGTTTTTTCTTTATTTTTCTCATAGTAATCTCAAATTCAATGTACGTACACCAATATACAAATATGCTGCCAAGTATAAAAGCTTTATCCTTTCTTTATGTTTACGGGACGGGCATAAAAGTAAAGGAGGAGGAAACTAGTGCTACCCTCCTCCTTTGCTTATTTTAACTTGCTATACCGGGTGGTATACTTATGAGGCAAATAAATCTGAAGACAGGTAACGGTCACCACGGTCGCAGATGATGCAGACAACCACACCTTCCTCTATCTCTTCTATCAGTTTGGTTGCCACATGCACAGCACCACCGCTGCTCATGCCTGCAAATACACCTTCTTCTTTGGCTAAGCGGTGCGTCATAGCGGTGGCCTCGGCCTGGCTTACATCAATCGTGCGGTCTACACGTTCTGCCTCGAATATCTTTGGCAGGTATTCTTTTGGCCAGCGGCGGATGCCTGGAATCTGAGAGCCTTCTACCGGCTGTGCTCCTACAATCTGTACATCAGGGTTCTGCTCTTTCAGGTAGCGTGATACACCCATGATGGTGCCCGTAGTACCCATAGATGATACAAAATGCGTTATTTGGCCTTCCGTATCTCGCCAGATTTCAGGGCCGGTCGTGCGTACATGCGCCATATAGTTATCTGGGTTGCCGAACTGATTCAGCACCAGGTAACCTCCCTGCGCCACCTTCTCTGCCACATGATCTATAGCGCCTTCCATAGATTTCTCTGCTGGTGTTAGGGTAACTTTTGCGCCGTACGCCTCCATCGTCTGTACCCGCTCTTTAGTGGCATTAGCAGGCATTACCAGTTCTATCTCCACCTCAAAAAGACGTGCAATCATAGCCAGCGCAATGCCGGTGTTGCCACTGGTCGCTTCAATCAGCTTCATACCTGGCTTCAGATCGCCTCGGTCCAAAGCACCCTTGATCATACTATAGGCAGCACGGTCTTTCACGCTGCCGCCGGGATTGTTGCCCTCCAGCTTTCCGTACAGTTTTACGCCAGGTTTAGTATTTATATGTGTAAGCTCCACCAGCGGGGTGTTGCCTATAAAGTCAAGTAAAGTTGCCATAAGCTCTGGAATGGTGATAGATTGTTAAACCACAAAAGTAAGGGATAGTTTTCTTTCCTTCACCACTACAGCCACCTGCAGACGCTTTAGTCGTTTCTTTATACTTTAACACAACAAAAAGCCCACCTTGCGAAAGGCAAGGTGGGCTCAGCTATGTACTTATTGAATGCTACTTTTTTAATAACTTGAGTAACTCTTCAGCTACACCTTCCGATGATGCCGGATTCTGCCCTGTAATAAGCAGGCCATCGCGTACTATGTGCGGCTGCCAATCTGCTACTTTAGAGTAATTGCCACCAAGTTCCTGTAGTTTCTCCTCTACCAGAAATGGCACTACATCAGTAAGGTTAACGGCCTCTTCTTCTGAGTTGGTAAAGCCGGTCACGTTCTTACCTTTCACAAAAGACTCGCCCTGCTCGTTCTTTACTTTAGCGAAAACAGCCGGCGCATGACAAACAGCAGCCACAGGTTTTTGTTGTTTGGCAAATGCCTCAATTAGCTTGATTGATTCTTCGCTGTTTGTTAGATCCCAAAGCGGACCGTGGCCTCCAGGGTAGAAAACAGCATCGTAATCATCGGCTTTTATATCGCTAAGCCTGGTTGTGTTCATCAGTTTATTCTGCAAGTCCTGATCGCCATTATAGCGTTCAGTAGCTTCTGTCTGGGCACCGGGTGCTTCGCTACTAGGATCTACAGGTGGTGCACCACCTGCCGGAGATGCTAAAGTAACAGCTACTCCAGCATCAGCCATAACGTAATAAGGCGCGGCAAACTCTTCTACCCAAAACCCGGTTTTTTTACCCGTATCACCGAGCTCTGCATGTGATGTTAAAACAAATAATACTTTCATAATCCGTGTTATCTTCTGTAATTAAAATAGCAGGTGCTCCTATGGCACGTCTGCACACTTACAACCACTTCAAGAATATAAAGTTTTATTCTCCTGAAAACGCAAAGGCTAATTTAAAATCAAATCTTACTGTGCAGCTATCCGCCATACGGTATTACCCTCATCGTCAGCAACCAGCAGCGAACCGTCTGGTAATTCTGCCACACCGGCGGGCCTGCCGTATACTTCATTTTTTTCTGCATCGGCAATAAAGCCTGTCAGAAAATCCTCATACTTGCCTGGCTTCCCACTTTGGAAAGGCACAAAAACCACTTTATAGCCAGAGAAACTGCTACGGTTCCAAGAGCCGTGCTGCCCGACAAAAGCGCCGTTTCTATACTTAGCCGGAAAGCGGTTGCCGTTATAGAATTCCAATCCTAACGAAGAAGTATGGGCACCAAGCGGCACATCAGGCACAAGGGTCTTTTGCACCAGATCAGGCCTTTCGCCTTTACGACGCGGATCTACGTTCTGGCCAAAGTAGGCATAAGGCCAACCGTAAAAAGCCCCCTCCTGTACACTTGTCAGGTAATCTGGCACCAGTTCATCTCCCAGTTCATCACGCTCATTTACTGCTGCCCAAAGGGTAGTAGTACCAGGTTGCCAATCCATTCCTACCGGATTGCGGAGCCCGCTGGCAAAAATGCGTTCTCCTGATCCGTCTGGATTAATCTCCAATATGTTAGCGCGTCGTTTTTCTTCGTCCATGCCATACTCACCTACGTTGCTGGCAGAGCCTACTGAAACATATATTTTAGAACCGTCAGGGCTTGCAATCAGGTTGCGTGTCCAGTGGTGGTTATAGCCGCCAGCGGGTAAGGTCAGTATCTTCTCTCCTTTTGCGGTAATTTTTGTCTGCTCTTCTTTATAGGGATAGCGCATGATGCCATCGGTGTTGGCCACATAGAAATAGCCGTTCATCACCAACATGCCATAAGGCTGCTTCAGGTCGGTCATAAACACCTCGCGCATGTCAGGCTGACCGTCGCTATTGGTGTCGCGGAACATGGTAATGCGGTTAGCGCTTTTCTTCTCGTCATCCGACTCCACCACAAAAATATCTTTATTTGGGGCCACATACATACGGCGCGGGTGCTTCAAGTCTCCGGCAAACTTACTTACTGTAAAACCCGCGGGAGCCACAGGCATTTTGCCAGCAGGCCAGCCGATTGTTTTGCTGCGCTTTTCTACTTGATGGGTAGTATCCGGCGCAGGCAAAACCAGGTTAGCGTTTGTTTCAGTTGTTACGGTGTCGGCATCGGGGTTAATGTTGTTAACCGCAGTGTTATTGTTTGTTTCCGTAGTAGCTCTCTGTGATTCGGAGCAACCAGCAAATGCTATACTTGCCATCATGGCCAGTAGTGGCGCTCTCCATGTCATCTTTTTCATTTATCAGGCTTTACTATTTAAGTTTATACTATACGCAGGAGTGCTCGTTATTTGTTAAATTATTCTGGGTAAGCTCTTAACCTGACGGTAGTTTGCACTATACTTCCTGCCTTTGATTTTGTAAATTGCAGCGATTAAAGCTATACTTTGGAACAGCCCATCCGCAAGATTATACATGTAGACATGGATGCCTTTTTCGCATCCGTGGAGCAGCGCGATAACCCCGAGCTGCGCGGCAAGCCTGTGGCTGTGGGTGGCTCCAAGGCGCGCGGTGTGGTAGCCGCTGCCAGCTACGAAGCCCGTAAGTATGGCGTTCACTCTGCACTGGCCTCCAAAATTGCAGCACAACGTTGCCCGCACCTCATTTTTGTAAAAGCTCGTTTTGATGTTTACAGTGCCGTATCGCGGCAGATACGGGAGATATTCCATTCCTACACCGATTTAGTAGAACCCCTATCGCTGGATGAGGCATACCTGGATGTGACCGAGAATAAGATTGGTATGCCTTCTGCCAGCATCATCGCCAAAGAGATAAAGCAGCGCATTTTAGAGGAGACAGGCTTAACCGCATCTGCAGGAGTTTCCTACAATAAGTTTCTGGCAAAGATCGCTTCTGACATGAACAAGCCCGATGGCTTTACGCTCATCACACCGGACAAGGCAGAAGACTTGGTAGCTGGGCTTGAGATTGAGAAGTTTCATGGCATTGGCAAAGTTACAGCAGCCAAAATGCAACATATGGGCATCCTGACTGGAGCTGACCTAAAGCTGCGCACCGAAGAGGAGCTGGTGCGAAACTTTGGCAAAGTGGGCCGCTATTATTACCGCATCTCCCGTGCACAGGATGAGCGGGAGGTACAGCCCCACCGCATCCGTAAGTCTATCGGCTCTGAACGTACTTTTGATATAGACCTGACAGAAGAAGATGATATGCTGGAACGTTTACAGTTTTTATCAGAAGAAGTGGCTCAGGATATGGCACGGCTTCAGGCTGCTGCCAAGACAGTAACAGTCAAAATAAAGTATTTCGACTTCACACAAAATACCCGCAGCAAAACTTACCTGAGTGACTTCAGCTCGGCCAGCGCTATTTACACCATTGCCCGTGAGTTGCTACACACGCCGCAGCTTCCAGCTTATCCGGTGCGCCTGCTTGGTATCTCCGTTTCCAGCCTTACCTACCAGCACGACAAACAGCAGGAAGGTTATCAGCTAACCCTGGAGCTTTAGGTTATATATTTTTAGGTGTCTTATTTCTGATGAAGTATATCCATGCCGTAACTCCCTGATAATATCCTAGTTAATTACTCCTGATCTTTGAGCTGAGCACTCTAAAGCAAAAGGTGAGACAGTTAACCGAGAGGTGAAGTATAAACAGAAGCATGGAAGGAAAGCTTAACCGGAGATGCTATACTTCGAGCAATGCAAGTATCAACTGCACTAAGTATAGTAAAAGCTATAGCAAGTATGGCTTTTCAAGCCAGTTGAGTTACAAACCCAACACCATTGTAAGACACGAGTTGAAAACTCGCGCCAGCAGAGAATGGCAGAAGCTAAGAAACGCTAGTTATACTATCACTTTTTTAACCCCACAATTAATGCTGCAATTTCTTCTGGTTTTTCTTCCTGCAGAAAATGCCGAGACGCCAACTTGTGTACCTCCTGCAAATTAGCTGCGGCTTTTATTTGGTTGCCGTAATGGGCAAAATCCAAAGCTGGGTCTTCTGCGCCCCATATAGCTTGAATGGGATAAGCCACGTTTTCAACTGCCTCATAACATAAGCGTTTAAACTCTTCTGACTTCTGAAAACTGCGCATGATCTTTAGAAAAGCAGCTCCTCCATCCTCACGTTTCAACAGATCTACATAGGCATAAATCTCTTCGTCAGGTATAGGATTGGCATCTATCACACCCATATTAGAGAACAGCAGGTGCCAGGTAGGGTGTATAATGGTTTTAAGTTCTGCCTCTCCCAGCACCGGCATTTCAAACGGGCGCATCGGTAAAGGCTTCTTAAAAGTGTCTACATCAATCCAGGTGTTCAGAATATTCAGAGAGAGAATCTTAGCTTTGTTTTCGGCAGCCAGCGCAAAACCAACGGGCCCGCCTATATCATGTATCAGCAAGTGGTACTGCTTTAAGCCCAGCACTTCGGCAGCTCGGGCACAAAAGCGTGCAAAGCTGTGAAAGGTATACTCAAAATCTTCCGGTCGATCAGATAAGCCCAGGCCTGGAAGATCAATACAGATGCCCCGCATACCTTTATCTGCTAATGAGTTGATAACTTTCCGGTATAAAAAAGAGGATGTTGGCACACCATGGATACAAAACACAGCTTCTCCCTCACCCTGATCCAGGACGAAGGTTTTGATGCCGTCTACTTGAATAAACTTACCAGCTTCCTGGTGTTCGGCTATGACTTGCGCTACTGTTCTGCTTTCGCTCATGGTGCTCATTTTTCAGGTGGAGTAGAGGCACTGGCAAATTTTTGCTTGCGCTCCCAGACCCATACCTACTGCTATGCGCATGAAATGGTTTATTTGCTATAGCAATTTTAACTGAGCATCCGTTAAATTGCAGACCTGCTTTAAGCAAAGAAGTAGCAGCTCGCCCACCACAGTTCTATGTATGAATAGGCGTTTGCTATACAAAGCTTGGCTGTAGCGCTTCGCTTTTCTTTGCTCAACAAAGCTCCTTGAAAAGCACTGCTGCAGAGAAAGCTACCATAACTCCGGGTTAATCTTTTGTGTTCTCATAGTCAATTACGGCACCAACCAGCGATGCGTGCACAAAGGTTTGTGGTATATTGCCCAGAAACTCTCCTGTTACCGGGTCTCCTTCTTCTGGCATTAGTCCAACATCATTCATAAAAGCCAGCGCAGCATCCATTATCTGCTTAAACCGTTCGGTATTTTTGCGCATCACGTAATACTGTGCCACCCAGAAAGTGCCCGCTAAAAAAGCGCCTTCTTCTCCCTCATAATCCACGAGGTGGCGGCGAAACAGGTTATGCTGGCAGTAATCTCGCTCCAGTACTTCTATTGTTTTCAGCACAGCCGGATCATCAGCATCAACATAAGCCCATATTGGAAACAGAATTGCGCTTACATCTACTGCCTCTGTACCCGGAAAAGCAGCATAAGCACCTTCTGAGGTGAGGCAGTTTTGTTGTACAAAGTTTCTTATTTCGAAAGAGGCTTGTTCCCAACGTTCCTTTTGCTCTTGCTCTTCACTAAGTTCAGCTATATACTTGAGGCTAATAGAGGCTACTACTTTACTTACAGTATAATGCTGCTTCTGTGTTTCCTCCCAAATACCATGGTCTTTCTCATGCCAGTGTGCCGCCAAGTAGTTTGCCAGCTCGCTTACCAACTGCCAATGCTCCCTCGTATCAAACTTGTTATAGATAACTTTTGCTGCCAGTAAAACATTGCTGATAGCATCCAGCTGCAATTGGCTATTGGCATTGTTACCTATCCTGATAGGCAGGCTTGCCTTATAGCCTGTAAGGTGATGTAACTCCTCCTCGCCAGGGGCTGGCTCAAAATCAAGGGTAAAAAAAGGCACAACAGGTTTATCAATGTGGTGCAAGGCGTTACAGATAAAGTCAAGGAACTTCCGTTCTTCCTCACCGTCAGAGCCTGCACGTGTCAGGGCGCTAGCGATCATGGCGGCATCGCGAAGCCATACATAGCGGTAATCATAGTTTCTGTCACCTTCCGGCACTTCAGGCAAGGACGTAGTACCTGCCGCTATGATGCCTCCGTTCTCGGCAAAAGTCATCATCCGCAGCACACGCAGTGAGTTTCGCACTTCCTTTTGGTATGCGCCGTGGTACGTTATATGACGGCTGATTTGCTTCCATTCCTGCAGCGTAGCTT
The DNA here is from genome assembly GCF_042678745.1 of Pontibacter rugosus. Lineage (NCBI taxonomy): Bacteria > Pseudomonadati > Bacteroidota > Cytophagia > Cytophagales > Hymenobacteraceae > Pontibacter > Pontibacter rugosus. Next base: position 14,284 of record NZ_JBHTLD010000010.1, read on the forward strand.
TTCTTGCCTCCTCCAGCAACTGCTCCTCTGCTTTAAACTCCTGATCAGCCAAAACAAACCATGATTTTTCTCCTTCAGGCACAGCACAACAAATCGTATCTCCTTGTAATTGTAGCGGATGAGATGCAGACAAAAAAAGTGTTCCGTTTATACTTGCTGTGTTGTCCTGTAGCAGCAGCTCTACCTCTCCACGTGCATAATCGGGCTTTGGCTGTAATACTAGTTGCAAGTCTACGGGTGCTTCAGACAGAGACCGGCAAATTCCGGTAAAAGCAGTGCCCATGGGCATCCAGTCTTCTACCTGCAAAGCTCCTGCTGTATGTAGCAGGTATGTATTCAGGATCGCACTGTCACCGGTATAATGCCGTTCTTTAAATGTAAGGCCTTCGGCTATTATCTTCCAGGCTCCTCCATTTTCTATATCAAGCAAGCTGGCGAACACGGACGGTTGGTCAAATCGGCCGGGGCAATACCATACAATATTAGCTTGTTTATCGGTATAGGCGCAGGTACGGCGATCGCCAATTATAGCAAGGTCTTGTATCTTGGGTTGTAATATTGTCATAGGCTATGATGCTCTCTATCCGGCTGTTAAGTTTAAAGTACCACCCCTGGTGAAGGTTGAGCCGGAGCAGTTATCTGAATCGGCTCAGGCCAAAACAGCGTTCGCTTCGCAAGTTCCTCAGGCGGACAGGTGTGTTTGGAGCCTGCTTTTCGCGCGCTTCCTGCTCCGCCAGCTCTCTGCTTTAAAACATAAATACCTTTCCAGATGCCTATTTGTTTTACTCTGATAATCTTGCAGGCACACTTCCTAACCATCTCAACCGACCTTTTCTGCACGAAGCCTGCGTTTGCCCTGGTAAAGCTGGTTACTTTGGCTAGTAGTTACTTATACATAAAAACTGAAACAGTACCTGATAGCTTTAGGACCTTCCTGGCTTACGCAATACAGTTAAAACCGCTACAGCAAACCAGAAGCTTTTGCTATAACCCAAAAGCCTGCTTAAAACAAGAAGGTTTCGGGTGCCAAGCATAATGACATTCTCACTAATTATCGAGCTTCAGCTTACGGCGCAGCGGCTCAAACTTGTTTTTGTTTTTGGTCCAGTAGTCAATCATCATAGTGGCTTTTCGGGTAGCGCGGCTAACTTCTTCTTTCCCGCCCTCCAAGCGCCGAATTTCCTCCCAACCAGCTATCTGATAAGGAAAAGCTGAAGTATAAAAGATATGCAGTGTGCGTGGGTAAGCCTTATACTTTACCGTAAGCAACTGCAGCTCTGTTGCTGCAAAGCCAGCCATACTTTCCGTGGCTGGAGCGATGGTGATGGTGGCCTCCTCTGCCTCCAGTTGCTCATGTGTCAGGCGCTGGTCCAGCAGAGCAGGAATGAGCTTAACCTCTCCGGTTGGCACCTGCCTGGGGTGCAGGCGCAGCAGTGTCCAGAGGTTATCTTCGGGAATGGCATCAAGGGTAAGCTGCTGGTCGCTTTCCCGCTCGAAGTATGAAAAAAGCTGCGCTTTATACTTGCCGTTGTTGCGCTTGAGCTGTGTGTAAGTCTGCCCGCACCACTCCTGCACGCTCGCAGTAACCTTTACGGCCGGAATACTATCATAAACAGGCGTAAAAACCGACAGCATCATGGAATAGGGGTATATGCCAGTAATAAACTTCTTGGTCATGTTCAGCTTCAGTACCTTCTGGGCATCGCTTTCATTGGCTTGCGGCTCATCCAGCTTCACCTGTTTGTCCCTCCAAAAATCCTCGGTTACAAAAATGAGTACAGCCTCGCCTACTCTTTTCTCTCCATAGCGATACTGCTCCAGTTCATAGGAATTTAGCTCTGCCTTTCCCTGGTACCAATATTCACCAAAAGCATCATAATTTATACTTCGCTGGCTTGCGCCGGAGCAACCCAAAAGGCTGAAAACAAGACTAAGTATTAAAAGCTGCTTCATAGTAATGATTTTTGTAACGGTTCTTACTTCCTGCTGCAAGTATCCGTATGTGCCTGTTTTATACTTAGCTGGCTGCTAATGGAGCACGAGCGGATGCTTGAGCTAAAATATGCGCTTATTTATACTTTTAGTTGTAGAGCCTCATTCAGACTTCCTTTCAGCTCGGCCAAAGATTTCATACTGTTCAGCTCCTCTGCCTTCAGCAGCAACGTTATACTTCCATTTTGCCGCAGCGCCACCAGCGGGTACTTGTCATACACCTCTTTGTGCCTCCACTCGTTCTTATAAATAAATTCCACCTTTAGTGGCAGGCTTTGCAGATACTCCGCCCAGTCTTCAAACATAGTAAACTTGCCATAGGTAAGCGCACAGAGGCTACAGGCATAGGTGTCCGGAGAAACAATTTTATGCACCATGTCCGTCAGCTTGTTAAAAAAGCCTGTCTCAGCGTTATAAACAAACAGTAGTTTTGAGTCGCTATACTTCATATTTTTCTGTAGGACTGAAAAGAGTAGTAGAAAACCAGCAGATAACCTATGGCCAGCATCAGGTGAAACACCAGAAAAGCATATTCTCCTTGTGCCACACTCCAGGCCGCAGTGCCCAGGAACAGCAGCCCCAGTACCCCTTCCAGGTAAGTGGTAAAAGGTATTTTCAGGCTGCGGTACAGGTTCTCCTGCCATTGGTGTTGCTGCGCCTCCAGGTTAAATTTCGGGGTACGGATAAAAGGTGATCTACGTCCGCTCCAGCCCTCCCACACCGCTACGGCATTATGCAGCGCTAGCCCCATCGACATAGACAAAAACATCGGATAGTATACCACAAAGCTAAGCAGCCTGTTCATACCTGTAGTTTTTCCCAGGGCATTAGCCTGAAAGTATACCAGGCTTATCATAACAAAGCTGATCAGCATAAAACTGCCTATGCGGAAAACAACATCAGGAAGCAGGTTATTTACCTGTGCCCACAGCAATGGTATACTTGCCAGCGAGGCTATCAGTATCGCCACAAACACTGCACTGTTCAGCAGGTGGGCCATGGCGTGATATTTCGTGCGCAGCCCGGCACCTGAGCGCAACACCGTTGGCAAATGCTTTACGGCAGACTCGGCTCCGCCTTTTGTCCAGCGGAACTGCTGCGATTTAAGGGCACTCATAACCGGAGGCAACTCTGCCGGCGACTCAACAGCTGACAGGTATTTAAAGTCCCAGCCACGTATTTGCGCCCGATAACTCAGATCCAGATCTTCGGTTAAGGTATCATCCTGCCAGTTGCCGGCATCAAGTATAGTTGCTTTGCGCCAGACGCCTGCGGTTCCGTTAAAATTGATAAAGGCTTGTTGGCTGTTACGGCCGACCTGCTCTATAAAAAAATGTGCATCCAGGGCAAGCGCCTGCAGCTTAGTAAGTATAGAGTAATCCTGGTTCAGGTGTGTCCAGCGGGTTTGCACCATACCTAGCTTTACATCAGCAAAGTGCGGAATGGTTTGCTTCAGGAAGTATGGAGATGGTACAAAATCAGCATCGAAAATGGCAATGTATTCTCCCTGCGCCAGCGCCAGGCCATACTTTAAAGCCCCTGCCTTAAAGCCGCTCCGGTCCGGCCGGCGGATGTGCTGGAACTGTAGCTGCGGGTGCTGGTTTATACTATGGTGGATGATGGTAGTGGTTTCATCGTCGCTGTCGTCGAGCAGCTGTATCTCCAGCTTATCTGCGGGATAATCCAAAGCAGCTATGGACTGTACCAGGCGCTCTACTACGTATTTTTCATTGTACACCGGCAACTGTACCGTTACCATCGGCCATACTTCCGGGGCAGGTAGTGCTGCACTTTCGCCATGCTTGCTGTACCTGCTGAAACGATACAGCAGATGCGCCTGGGCCATGCCGTAAAACAAGACAAACAGCATAGCGCAGCCATACAGCACAACGCAAAGTATAATCAGGTATTCCATTAATTCAGCACCTTTACAGAATCATTCCCGGTAAGTATAGGAATGTCGGTAATGCGGCCCTGCTCCGGGCCATTCTCTAGCTTTAATACGCCTCTTGGGCAAACAGTGGCACAAATACCGCAGCCAACACAGGAAGCGCGCACTACATTCTGGCCCCGCTGTGCATACCAGCGCACATCGATGCCCATTTCGCAATAGGCCGAGCAGTTACCGCAGGAAATGCATTGCCCGCCGTTGGTCGTGATCCTGAACCTGGATTTAAAGCGCTGCACGATACCGATATATGCTGCCAAAGGGCAGCCATAGCGGCACCACACCCTGTTGCCCATCATAGGGTAAAAGCCAACCCCTATCACACCGGCAAAAGCTGACCCGATCAGAAAGCCGTACCATTGGTGCAAAATGTCTGTGTAATGTCCTAAAAGTGCGAAATCGGTAAAATAGTTGGCTATGGTCATAATTGTGATCACTACAATTATAACAAGAATAGGATAAACCAGCCACCGCTCAATTTTCCAGGCCTTAAGCGATTTATCGGAAAGATGCCGGTAAGGGTCTCCGGCAGTTTCGGCCAGTCCGCCGCAGCCGCACACCCAGCTACAGTACCAGCGTTTGCCGTAGAAATAAGTAAATACAGGCACGCCTACCAATGCCAGCAGCGTTCCCCAGATCAACATAAAAATGCCTACAGCACCGCCGCCCAGCATACTTGCCACGCTGTAGTCGAAATAGAAGTCGTAGTCGAGGGGCCAGATGTTTTTCAGGTCTTGCCAAGGGTTGTTGAGCAGCACCAGTATTTCCGGTATCAGAAAAGCAAAACTCAGCTGGAAAAACATAACCGATGAGGTGCGCACCAGCTGGTATTTATTTCCCTTATACTTGCGAAACATCCGCACGCCCATCACAAGTATAGCTAAAGTATAGAGTGTGCCATACATAAACCATTGGCTGGCTGGCCCTCCAGACAGTGCCCGGCTTATCGGATCAACAAGTATAGTCCAGTTTACGAGGTACTCCGGGTACCAGTACAGCAGTATGTAAACAGCTGTTAGATAAACTCCTATCGTAATCCCAACCCAACCCCGCGATTTGTTGGAAGAGATCATCACGCCGTTGTTTCTTACACCAGCAGGCTCACCACGATGCTTCGGCAGGATGTATAGCAAGGCACCAGCGGCGCCTAAAACCACCGTCAGAAAGAGCAGAAGCAATTCGTTGTGTTGCACAAAACCCTGGCTGGCTACTTTGGTAAGGGCAAAGGCGTAATCATCCCAGATCACGCGGTCCCATTGCTGGCTGCGTTGTTGTTCTTCGTTATAGTTATCGAGGTGCTTGTTGAAATCGGTGGCAAATGCAAAGCTGGATGAATAGGTTTTGCCCAATATCGGCTGTAATTCCTGCCTTAGCACCTCCACGTGTTCCTGCTTTATCGACTGCTCCAGTTGCTGCTCGGTAAGCTCAAACTGCCCCATAAACAGGAGCGCGTTAAAAAGCAGCAGGCAAAGCAGAAACACGCCCAAACCTGTTTTCTGTAGTATTTTCATGCGGTTGTTCTGCTTCCTAAAAATGATAAAAAGTTTCTCTTTTTCTTCTTAGGCTGCAGGTTTGTATTAAATTGTTGGATATAGGCCTGCAGCATCGCCCGTTGGTGTTTATCATAAAACTCTGGGTCAAAGCTGGCGCGGTGCATGCTTTCCAGCACCTGCTCTACCGTCCAATTATCTTTTAAAGCTTCGTCAAAAAACTCATGCCGCAGTCGCATACCCAAGGCATTTACCCCATGCAAGCGTTTATCGTTTCCGTTAAAAACTGCCCTGAATGCAATCTTGCCACTTTCATGCTCCCAGTAAAATGATTGTACTGGCTCGCTCCACGTAGTCGGTACCATGCCATAGGTTTGGTATTCGATGTCGAAAAACTTAGCAGAGTTAAACCAGGGGCCAGGGTTATACTTTACCGGCTCCCGCGTCAGGTTATGCGCCAGCGTTTCGCCGTGCATGCGGCCTGTGTACCACACCTGCTCTATGTTCTTCCGATACGGCAGCGGCACCCGGTATTCAACACAATCGCCGATGGCGTATACATTGGGAACGTTAGTGGCAAAATGCTGATCTACCAGAATGCCTTTATTTACCTCTAAGCCTGTGTGGCGCACCAGCTCTATGTTAGGGTGCACGCCTACCCCAATGCCTACAAACCCGCAGGCAATTTCTTCTCCAGCTGTGGTAACAATAGCTTTCACACGACCTGTACCGTCATCTATTATTTCCTGTAGCTCGGTCTCCAGCCGCAGGTCAATGTGGTGCTCGCGCATGTGGCGCATGATGAGCTCCGATTCTTCAGGCGGCAGCACACTTCCCCAGAAGTGCTTTTCACGCACCAGGAAAGTGACAGGAATGTTCCGGCTCAAGATCATCTCGGCCATCTCAATACCAATTAAGCCTCCTCCTACCACCACGGCACGCTGGCAGTTAGCGGTGTTGGCGTTCATCTTTTCTAAATCCTGGTAAGTATACAGCCCCTGCACCCCCTCCAATTCCTGCCCCGGCCAGTTAAGCATATTCGGTTTAGAACCCAATGCCAGAATTAAGATATCATACTTGAGCGGCTGGTTCGCTTTTAGCTGTAGTTCTTTATTCTCAAAATCTATACTTAGTACCCAATCATACACCAGTTTCAGGCGGTTCTTTTCCCAAAACCAGTCCTCGTAGGGCTTAGTATGCGCATACTTCAGCTGCCCCATAAAAATGTACATCAGGGAAGTGCGGGAGAAGAAATGCTCTGTTTCGCCGGAGATAATGGTGATCTGCGCTTCGCTGTCGCGTTTGCGGATGTGGCGCGCGCAGGTTACACCCGAGATACCATTACCGATTATTGCGATGCGGCGGCCTGGGGTGTTCATGCAGAAATCAGCTATCGGTTTTGTTTCCTCCATAAAGGTGGTTTGGCTGTTGGTTTTAAGGGCTTGATTCCCCTGCTGGTTATACTACAGCTTTCTTCAAATTTACCTGAAAATAACCGTAGCTGCCGTACTTTTATACTTAAGTTGAAAGAGTGGGGCTTTGTTTAATGTGATGGCGTAATATTAGCTACGTTTATAAGTGTCTTTTTGGACTTATGGCTTTATGAGGTGATTATCGTTTCACTTACCTTTAGCATCTATCTGGCTATCGCTAGCCTTCCCCTGTCCCCCGTCATGGTGCAAGTCTTCTGACTTGTATCCTAGAATGATGTTGAGTTTGTAACTCAAAGGCTTGAAAAGCCATACCTATATTAGCAGCTGCTACACTTGGCACGGCCATACTTGCTTTGCCGCTGTATATGCATCTTCAAACAAGTTATCCTTTCTAGTTACAGTTCATCCTCTATCTCCCATATACCTACTGTTTCACCTTTTGCTTTGGTGCGCTCAAGCCAAGGACTGGAACAGACAGATAGCTACTGCTAACGGAGCTTCAGCTGGATTCCCTCCTTGAGGAGGGCAGGGAGGTGTTTCTTCTATAGCCGAAACTACAGTGCTTATACTACAAAGAAGACAAGTAAATACTGACCGATGATAAGGAAAGACCAAGTATCAATAACGTATTTCAAGAGAAAAACTCCCTCTTTCTCACCATACCCACCTCTCCTCCGCCTGTAGAATATAAATTACAAACTATATTTGCCTGAACATTTTGCTTTATTTCCTGTAAAGAGAGTAGTTGAACAAGCCCCTAGCACATACCGCTGTATTACTTTTTACCCGAACTTCAAGCGAAGAGGCGCGTGTAAAACGCTTTTGCCGGAGTAAAGGCAAAAGCAAAGCTGTGGCTTCTCAGCTCATTTTTCGTACGAAACAGGTAGTGCGGCAAGCGGGGCTTCCGTTGGTAATAATCAACTCTGCCAGGCAGCAGGGCAACAGCTTTGGCGAGCGACTGCAGCATGCCATACAACAGGTTTTTGAGCAAGGGTATGAACAGGTAATCTGCCTCGGAAATGATGCACCCGGCTTAACCCCTGCTACCTTACGTGCCGCCGCTGATGCTTTGCAGCATAAGGCATTTGTATTTGGTGAAGCGACAGACGGTGGGGTTTACCTTCTGGGACTGCACCGCCACACTTTGCCAGCGCTGAACTTTTCCGCTATTTCTTGGAATACTTCACTGGTCTTTGAGGAACTCTGCCAGCAGACGAGTCCTACAGCAACAGCCATACTTGAACCAATTTTGGCAGATGCTGATAATGCCGCGGCTATACTTGCTTTTTCCTCGCAACGTAAGCTGGGGCGTTTTGCTGATTGGCTGCGCACACTTTTGCTGGCCACCCCTTCTCAGTTTATACTTGACACATCTTACACACTACAAGCTAATGCTATACATGTAGGCCTGCGCGCGCCTCCTTTTGCCTGATACTGCTGCCCAAAAATCTTATCAGACAAAATCTATAGCACTAGCATGAGACAATTTTTACTCATACTTGGGTATTTTATATCCATATCTGCCGCCTTTGCACAAGGCGCCATCGAAGTAACCATACTTAACCCAAAACTAGAACCTGTAAAGGACATACAGGTTACAGCCAGTAACGAAGCCATTGGCTTCAGCGCCACCAAAACAACCAACAGCAACGGTATCGCCACCTTTAGCGGACTAAACACCGCTGGCAGCTACACCATCCTTTCTTCTGAAACCGATTCTTATGCGCTCACTTCATCCGAGCCTGTAACGCTGCGCTCTAACTTTAAACGCACCGTTTCGCTGGTGCTGCCTTTTAAGCGTGAGGTTGATTTGCAAAGTGTAACCATTGTGGCTCCAAGCGCTACACGGATCAACATGTACAATGCTGAAGTATCGTCGGAGATGCGGATTTCTGAGATCAGGGAGCTGCCGGTAGAGGGACGGGACTTATCGCGGATGCTGTACCGGCTCCCCAACGTAACGCAGGCAACTGGTTTCTTTGCGGAAGCACCTAACATCAGTATCAACGGAGCAAATCCTATTTTCAACAACTACCTGATCGACGGCCTTGACAACAATGAGCAGTTTTTAGGTGGGTCACGGTTTAATGTACCTATTGGCTTTGTGCAAAACGTGTCGGTGCTTACTAACAATTACTCCGCAGAATTTGGCAACACAGGTAATGGCATCGTCAATATCACTTCTAAGTCAGGAAGTAATGAAATACAGGGCGAAGTATTCTTCCTGACACGGCCCGGTTTTCTGGATGCCTCCTCTCACTATGCCCAACGCGACTTATCAGGCAATCAGGTAAAGGATGGATTTCAGCGTTACCAGGCTGGCTTTGGTGTGGGTGGCCCGATTATCAAAGGGCAAACCTTTTACTATCTCAACTATGAGCATACCACAGACCTGAAAGACAACTTGCTGAATAGCCCGGCGCTGGGCGTGAACGAAACAGTGCGCGGCAAAAACTACTTCAATTATGTTTCAGGGAAGATTGATCACTACTGGAGCGACCGCTTTCACTCGGCCATACGCGCTAATGTGGGCATCGTGGGCATCGGCAGACAGGCAGGTGGCCTAAGTGGTGGTCTCAATTTTCCTTCATCGGCCAGCGACCAGGTGCGCAACTCTCTCAACCTGGCCAGCACCAACGTGTATACAACGGGCAACCTGACGCTGGAGACAAACCTGCAGTATGCCCGCTTCCGCTGGGATTATGTATCACCGGATAACCCAACGAGTCCGGACGTAACGGTGGCTGGCCCAACCGGTGAAGTAGTAGCTGTGCTTGGGCATCCTGGCTATGCCTTTGAAAGTATACAGCACACACTACAGGCGCAGCAAAAAGCCACCTGGACCAGCGGCATCCATACTTTTAAAGCAGGAGCCGAGATAATGAGCACCGATCATGAACTGTTTGGCGGTGGCAACCCCAATGGCAGCTACCGCGTGCAGCTTACGCAGGCTCAGCTTGATGGGCTACGTGCAGCAAATCTGGGGACAGGATTAGATATAAACAACATTCCTTCTGATGCTTTGGTCACAAATTATGCGGTAGAGTTACGGCCAACATCCTTCGGCAAACGGCAGAACATCTACAGTTTATACCTGGAAGACCAGTTACAGGCTACCAACCGCCTGAACCTGAACCTCGGCCTACGCTACGACTACGATAACCTTTCGCAGGGTGGCAATGATAAGGGCGATTATAATAACATCTCACCACGCCTGAGTTTCAACTATCAACTTACGCCAAACAGCACCATCCGTGGGGGCTTTGGTTTGTTTTATGATAAGATCCTGTACACCGTTTACTCTGATGCATTGCAGCAGAACAACAATTCTTCAGACTTCAAACGCCAGCTTGCCTACTATGTGGAGCAAGGTATACTTCCGGCTGATACCGACCTTAACCGTGTGACTTTTAACGGCAATTTAACTGTTGGGCAAAGCAATAATGCTGGCTTACCTTATGCATACTTACAGGGCCCGCCGGCCGAGAGCTTTGCTGAGCAGCGCAATTTGTTCAGCAACGAGCGTCGCATTCTTAACCCGAACGGCTATGATAACCCGTACACGCAGCAATTCTCGCTTGGCTACCAACTACAAATGGCCGCAAACAAGCTTTTTTATGTAGACCTGGTATACAATAAAGGTCGCAACCTGTTCCGCACTGTGAACCTGAATGCGCCTGCTGCCTGGGACTATAGTCGCAGCCAGGAAAACGGTATTGCCCGCAGCAGCGCCTGGGCTGATAAAACCCGCCCGCTACCGATCTATGGCAACTATGCCATTATAGATGGAGAGCGTGTGGAGGGTGTTGCCAGAAGTTTGGTGATGACAGAATCAGAAGGAGAAAGCAACTATTACGCTGCCAGCTCTAATTTACAGAAAGACAGAGCCGAAGATAACTTCTCATATCGCCTGATCTATACTTTGTCTTACCTCGAGAATAATACCGAGGACATTAACTTCCGGGCAATGGATGCCAACAATTTTGCAGCCGAGTGGGGGCCCAGCATCAACGACCGCCGCCATGTCATCAATGCCATTTACAACTATTACCCGGTGCAAAACCTGACACTAACGGTGGCAGCACTCCTGCAAAGCGGCCAGCCAATTAACCGCATACCAGATGCCTCACAATATAGGGTGGTGGGCAGCAATGGAAATCCGATCCTTAATGCTAACGGAGATCCTATTTTCACAAATGACCTGAATGGAGATGGTTCTGCATTTGGTGATGCCTATGTAGGCAACTCTGATCGTCAGCCTGGTGAAGAGCGTAACTCCGACCGCCTGCCCTGGTCCAATACATTTGATGCAAGTGTGCAGTATTTTATACCTTTCGGAACTGACCGAAGCAATGGACTGGAACTTCGTGCCGATGTTTTTAACCTGTTCAACGCGGAGAACCTGAGCGGCTACAGCAACAATGCTACGCAGAGCAATCAGATTCAGGTTGGCCCAGCCAGCAGCGGTGTCCTGGTTAGAAGGAATGCAGCTCCGCCACGCCAATTTCAGTTTGGGCTGAGATACATCTTTTAATTACGAATTAGGAATGAGAGCACATGGTGCAAGTTTTTGGCCTTGTATCCTAAAAAGATGCGAAGTCTGTGACTTTACTGGAGTCAGCGGCTTCAAACGAATAGCTACAAAGCTACTGTTCTAGCAACAACAGAACATTTCTATCCATAATCAAAGCTTACACATGCAAGTTAAAAACTTGTCTCATGCAACACCACAAGTTACGCTCTCGCTAAACTTGCGGCATAAAATATAAAATTAAAGTTAAGTCTCTCCCCTTTCTTGTCTTTAGGTAAGGGGCCGAGGGAAGATTAAACTATGCAAAAACTCACGATACTCCTGCTCTCCCTCACGCTGCTGTTCAGCAGCTGTGGAAACAAGGCAGAACAACAGCTGGATGTGCAGCAAGCCGATTGGCAAAGTATAGAACAGGCGGCCAAAGGCTCTACCGTTCAGATGATGATGTGGCAGGGCGATCCGCTCATCAACCAGTACATGGAAGACTATGTAAAGCCGCAACTGCAGCAACAGTATGGCGTTACGCTTGAGATATCTTCTGGCCAGGGCAAAGATATTGTAGGGCTGGCACTCGGCGAGAAAGAAACCGGTAAAGAGACCAGCGAGTTAGATGTAATCTGGATAAACGGAGAAACGTTTTACCAGCTTCGCCAGCTCGATGCGCTGTATGGTTCTTTTACCGAATTGCTGCCGAACAACCAGTACGTTAATTGGCAAAACCCTTTTATTTCCCGGGATTTTCAGCAGCCGGTAAATGGTATGGAAGCCCCTTGGGGCAACGTGCAGTTAGCGTTCATTTACAACTCCGCTAAAATAACAAATCCGCCTGCCTCTTTTGAAGAACTGGAAACTTACATCGAAAGCAACCCCGGCACCTTCACTATCCCAAATGAATTCACCGGTATGACCTTGCTCAAATCCTGGCTAATTGCCCTGGCCGGAAAAGGAGAATTGGCAGGTGATTTTGATGAGGCAAAGTATAAGCAGTATAGTCAGCAGCTGTGGCAGAAAATCAACAACCTGAAGCCATACTTCTGGAAACAAGGACAGACATTTCCAGCCACGCTTTCGCAGCTGCACCAGCTGTATGCCAACGGCGAAGTTAACTTTACATTCAGCAACAACGACAGCGAAGTAGATAATAAAATCCTGCAGGGCGTTTTTCCGGAAAGCTCCAAAGCCTATGTGCCAAAGCCTGGCACAATCCAGAACACGCACTACCTGGGCATTATGAAACAGTCGGGAAACCTGCCGGGGGCGCTGGTGGTCATTAACTTTTTGCAATCACCGGAAGCACAGTACCAGAAGGCTAGTCCAGAAGTATGGGGGGATGGCACAGTGCTCGCGACAGAAAAACTTCCAGTCGAATGGCAGCAGAAGTTCAGCAACATCCCAGCCCGTAAAAATGCCCCCGACCGTTCGGCCATACAAGACCGAGCCTTTGAAGAGCTAGCTCCTGAATACATGATCCGTTTGTATGATGACTTCAGAACACAGGTTATTGAGCAAAACTAAAGCAGGTGCAGGTGTATACTTGCGCCTTGTGTTCCTGTTGCTGGCTGTAGTGCCCGTGGCAGGCGGTTTGCTCTATGGCCTGGCCTATAGTTTGGGGGTGACGGGTGCCCTTTCCACAGGCTTTACCTTCCTGCATTGGCAGCAAGTGCTGGGAAATGGCGCTTTGCTGCACTCACTGACTTACAGTTTATACATTGCGCTGATCGCTATTACTATTGCCACCGCCACAGCGCTGTTCATGACTTTATACTTTAAGAAAAGTCTCTCCTACGGTGCCTTAAGCTACTTTTTATACTTGCCCCTGACTATTCCCGCTATGGTCACAGCTTTTCTGGTGTTTCAGCTGCTTACCAAATCCGGGCTTGTGTCACGGATGGCTTATACGCTGGGCTTTATATCAGATTTGCAGCAATTTCCGGGTTTGGTGCACGATGCCTTGGGCTTCGGAATTATACTTGCCCATGTGCTGATGGCGGTGCCGTTTCTGACGCTGCTGTTCCATGCCATCTACCAGGAGCAGGGACTTGAAAACCTGAAGCAGGCATCGGAGAATTTAGGTGCCGATAACGCCTATTTCGTAAAGCGCATCGCAGTTCCTACTTTACTGAAAACGGCTGCCCCCAACCTGTTGCTATACTTCATTTTTATACTTGGCTCCTACGAGATCCCGCTGCTCATTGGCAGCCAGCAACACCAGATGGTGTCGGTGCTGGCAGTGCAGAAATTTCAGCGTTTTAACCTGCTCGACATACCGCAGGGCTATGCCATCAGCGTAGCGTTTACACTCTTTGTGCTGCTCCTGCTCTCGCTCACTTTTAAGAAACTTCAGCGCCATGCTTAGGAATACACTGACCGTTATACTTGTCTCAGCCGTGCTGCTGCCATTCCTTTTTTTCGGGATACTGTCGGTGGGGCAAGCCTGGTTTTACCCCGGCATTCTGCCGCAGCGCTTCACCTGGGACAACTGGCAACAGCTGCTGGTGGGGCAAAGCGAATTGCAGCTAGGGCTACTGATCTCGCTTATACTTGGTGTGGGCGTGGCCATACTTGCCACCTTATCTGGTTTTGTGATCAGCAAAGAAATTGCACGGGCAAAACATAAAAACCGGTGGCTGTTGCTGGCTTACTGGCCTTTCGTGCTCTCGCCGGTAGTGTTGGCCGTACTGGTGCAGCGCTTCTTCCTGCTGACAGGTATGAGTGGTGAAGTGATCGGTGTTTTGCTAGGACAGCTTATACTTGCCTTTCCTTTTGCGGTAATTTTTTTCCAGAGTTTCTGGAGCCAGCAGGTACTGCAACTCGAGCAGCAGTCGCAAACATTAGGCGCATCAGCTGCTTATACTTTAAAGAAAGTGCTGCTGCCGCTGGCAAAGCCTATGCTGCTCATCTGCTTTTTCCAGACTTTCCTTATCTCCTGGTTTGAGTATGGGCTGACACAGTTTATTGGTTTGGGCAAAGTAAAAACGCTTACTATTTTGGTGTTTAAGTATATAAATGAGGCTAATATTTTTCACGCGGCCCTGGCTTCGCTGCTGATTATGCTGCCTCCTGCGCTGCTGCTGTGGCTGAACAAACGTTTTGTTTTTAGAGGAATCTGATGCTGACAATACAGAAGTTACATAAAGCCTATCAATCGCAAACGGTGCTCGACCAAATATCACTGGAGTTGCCGCAGGGGCAGATACTGGCTATACTCGGCCGCTCTGGTTGTGGCAAAACCACCTTGCTTAAAGCTGTGGCAGGCTTACTTTCTCCGGATGCGGGTGCTGTGAGTTGGTCTGGCACAAGTATGGATACTGTGCCGCCGCGTGAGCGGGAGATGGTGTACCTGTTTCAGGAGCCATTGCTGTTCCCGCACCTCACTGTTTTTGAGAACCTTGCCTATGGTTTGCGTGTTCGGAAAGAGACGGAGCAGGAAATTCAGCAGAAGGTAGGCGAAATGCTGGAGGAATTAGAACTGCAGGAACATGCACAGAAAAAGCCAAATCAGCTTTCCGGAGGGCAGCGGCAGCGGGTAGCTTTTGGCCGTGCTATTATTTTCACGCCGCGCGTGCTGTTGCTGGACGAGCCTTTCGCAAGCCTTGATGCCCAGACCCGCGCCACCATGCAGGCGCTGTTTCTGCGGTTAGTTAAAAAGTTTAACATTAGTGCTCTGTTCGTAACGCACGATGTAAAAGAGGCCTTGTTAGTAGGCGACAGCTTTGCTTACATGGCTGCCGGAAAGCTCCAGGTTTATACTTCCAGCGAGGCCTTTATGGGAGACCCTAAAACAGGTGTAAGCGACGAACTGACCTTCTGGAACAAGATTGAACAAAAGATTAAGTACCAATCATGACGCAAGACTTCAACCATATAGAATCTGTTTACTGGGTTTTCACGCAGCTTTGCAACGACCAATGCGACCACTGCTACAACAATTCGGGCCCTTATGGCGAGCGTATATCGGAAGAAGACTGCATGGCCATCATCGAAAACCTGCCCGATAGTATGGACCGGCTGATTCTATCTGGTGGAGAGCCATTGGCAGATAAAAAACTGCTTTACAAAATTCTGGACAGGCTGCAGGCGCGTTACCAGGGCCGGGTGCAGATCATGCTGCAAACAAATGGCGATCTGCTGAATGAGAAGATACTGGACAAGCTGCTGGAAAAAGGCGTTACCCGCTTCGACATTGCCAGCATCGACCGCTATCACAAACACGCCGGAGCCCGACTGATGGAATTGGCTGATTTATTTGCCAGCCGTGGTGTAAACGGAGAAGACAAAGACCCGCTTATCGAAAAAGACACTTACATTACCAAGCACAAGGCCAGCTGGGGCTACTGGGGTGCTACGATTGATATGTGGCTGGGCGGCAACTGGGCACGCGGTCGTGCATTCGAGAAAGGGCTGTGGAAGGCAGATCCTGATCATAACTTCTGCGCCATTTTATCCGGCGGCAAGGGTTTTTTAACCGGGGCCGAAGCTATTCCGCAGGAAATTTCCATCCAGCTCTGGAAGATCAACCCCTGCTGCCCTGGCACCAAAGTACCACTAGGCGACGCCCGCTCCGAAAAAGTAGCCGATGTGCTGCAGCGTATTTCAAAATCAGAGATATGGCAGAAGATAAACGAGGGCAACCCGCTGGCGCTTGGCGAAAGCATAGGCATTTCTGAAGAGCATGCAAAAGAGCGCACGGCACAACTGAAGAATATTTGCCTCTGGTGCGATGAGTTCTTTGAAAAGCATTACCAGGGCGAGGCGCTAGAGCGGAACTGCAGCGGTTGCCAGCGTTAAAATGACTGTTAACTTAGAGTCACTTTCCAGAAGAGCGCTAAAAGGTTTACACTTTTAGCTTGATGATAAAGGTACTCCCTTTCCCTTCGGTGCTTTCTAATAGTATAGCGCCGCCGTTATTCTGCACAATACGCTTAACAATATACAGACCGATTCCTGTGCCTTTTACGTGCTCATGCACACGCTTAAACAGCTCAAAAACTTTTTCTTTGCTGTTTTCAGGAATACCTACCCCATTATCTTTTACCTCCAGGTAAAAATCGTTTTCCTGCTGCCAGGTTCTGATATTGATAACAGGAGTTTTGTCAGGAGACCTGTACTTAATGCCGTTGCTGATTAGGTTATAGATGATACTTTTCAGGTTATGTTTGGCGAAGTGTAATTGAGGAGCTGCAGTGCTATCCACCTCTATTACAGCTTCTGCTGCACGAATCTCAAAAGATACAGACTCCTTCACCTGTTCCACTACGTCATCTATCCTCAACAGTACCGCCTCCTGCTCGAAGTTCTTCTGTATGCGCGCTACCTCTGTCAGGTCTTCTACTGTATTTTTGAATCGTTGAATAGAAATTTTGATATGCTCCAGCTCTGCCTCTACCTGTTGTTTATCGTCACCCAAACCATATTCCAGCAGCGTTACCAGCCCCTCAATATTTAGTATGGGTGATTTTAGGTCGTGCGAAGCAGTATAAACAAAAGTGTCTAAGTCATTATTCAGGCGCTTCAGATTAGCGTTCATCTCCTCCAGCTCCTCTAAATGCACCTGTGTGCTACGTTGTGCCAGGGTCGCCGCTGTAATATCATTGATGATCAGAATTCTGAACCGGTTAGAGGCCTGTTCCTGAACTCTGGCCAGAGATAACTCTAAAAATTTCTGTTCTTTCTGCAGCTTCAGATTAAATACTTTTTTAGGTATCGCTATTGGCTCTTGTTGCAGAAAAACATCGACATCCTTTTGCATCTCTTCCGGAAAAAGAACCGCCAGTGAGCGTCCAAGAATCTCTCGCTCAGTTTTTTTAAAAAGATGTGCCGCATATGTGTTGATGGTGAGCACATGTCCATGTTCAGAAACAAGTATAGCGCCAATGGGAGCTTCTTCCAGTACTTTGGCGGTGAATTCTCCCCGTACTTTATCTAGTGACGCTTTGCTAACATCTACTTGTGTTACGAACGATTGGCTAAAGTGGCGAAAGCTCCTACGCTGTTCGGTTCGCTGCAGTGCATCCTGCAGTATATCTACCAAACGTTCTTTTACCTGGTTTGAAACGCACTGAACTGTGTGTCCTATAAAGGGCGAAAACTGAAGTGATTGCTTTACACGCAGAAAGTTATGTTCATCATTAATAATCAACACCGAAAGTTGCTTATCAGCGGCATAGGCCTCCTGCGCTACCCTTATCGGATTCCCGACTTCTTCACCAATCAGCAGCGTACCGCTTTTTTGTAGTTTACTTGTAGCATCCTTTATTTCCTGCTCTGTTATTTCTGCCAGTGTTATACTTTGCCTTTGCAGGTTTTCTTCTAATAGAACAAGTGTAGCATGGTGAAGCCCTGTATATAAAATTTCAGTCATGGATAAAGGCACTTAGCTGTCAAGAATAGGTTGATCAAGTACAGCACGCCCCAGCCAGGTGTAAAGTATGTCAGTAGTTGGGCCCATAATATGTGCGGCACGTGCATCGCGCAGCAATACATCCAGCCTGGAGTTGTCGCGGTAAGCTATTCCACCAGCCAGTGTCATCGCTTCGTTTACGACCTCCACCACACAGTTAGCCACCTCCGCCTTAGATGAAAGTATAGCTAAAACAGCAGCCGGATCGCCCTTATCATACTGTTGTGTCGCATGATAAATTAACTGTCGCGTGCGCTCAATTTTAGCCCATAACATGCCTAACCGATGCTGGAGAAGTGAAATCTGATCGAGAGAAACACCATTATGGCGGTACACACGGCTTTTGAGGTGCTCCCTTACCACATCGAAAGCAGCCTGTGCTATACCTAAGTATGTGCCAGACATAGCTGTTAAAAAGTAGGGAGCCACCACTTGAAAAATATACCATAACTGGTCGCCTTGCGCACCTAGCAGATTACCTTCTGGCAAGGCAACATTAGAGAGCGACAGGCTGCGTGATGAATTTCCGCGCATACCTAAACCGTCCCATTCTGGCCCCCAGGCTATTCCTTTCATGCCTTCTTCCACCACCACGCAAGAAAACTCGTGTTGCGTTGCATCAGGGTCTACACCCATCGTTGAAAGCACATAAGAATCTGCATAGCCCCCGTTTGAAACGAATGTTTTTTCACCGTTAACGATAAAGCCTCCTGATGAACTGGTTAACAACTGTGTCTGCGGATAATAGAAATGGGCCCCTGTGCCCGGTTCACTTAAAGCGAGTGTGGTAAGATGCTCTCCTGCTGCTATTGGCTCCAGGAAATTCTTTTTTTGGTGCTCAGTGGCTTTGGCTACTATCATGGCAGTACCCACACAATGCATCCCGAAGCATAATCCCGCCGACCCCGACTCCTCGCCAAGTATCTCGCAAGCGCGGGCCAAACCATATAGCCCTTGCCCATGGCCTCCATTTTCCTGTGGAACTACAAATCCACCAAAACCCTCCTGCTGTAGTGCTTTAATACTATTTTGGGGCCACTTTGCTTCTTTATCTATAATTGGTGCCTCTGCCCGCACAACACTTTCTGCAATTTGCCGGAGTTGGTCCAGGGTTGTTTCTAAACTCATAAGTAGTTGAAGAATGCTTTCAGGATACAGTTAGTTCTGACCCTGCTTGACACAAAGTGAATAGCTACAGCCGTATACTGCAGTAACAGGTATAAATAGTGTTTGCAATTTAGGTACTGCTATTGCCATACACAAACGAATCATACATCAAGATGCAAACAATAGCAAGGCCGGGTAACTTTTTCACGTTCTGTTTTAGCTACAAAATCCGTAATATGCACGCTGTTAGCTACTATGCTGGCAGCTTATCCCATGTTATCGAGATTTATACTTTGTTTTATACTTGCCACCCCTCTTGCCATGAGCCAAACGAATGCCCAACAGCAGCAACCCACCCTTATAACCTGGCAGCAAATTGCCGAGACCCCAGTGCCCGCAGCAGACCATGTTATCAAATATGGTTCTGATTCCCTTCAGTTTGGAGAATTGCGACTGCCTGAGGGGAAAGGTAATTTTCCGGTGGTAGTGGTGGTACACGGCGGCTGCTGGCTGAACCAATACAACCTGCAGTACATGAGCCACCTAAGCGATGCATTGACTAAGGCAGGCTATGCCACCTGGAATATTGAGTTTAGGCGTGTAGGTGATGCCGGTGGTGCATGGCCCGGTACATTTCAAGATGTGGCCATGGCTACTGACCATGTGCGGGAGTTGGCAAAGCGCTATCCTCTTGATGCCAAAAAAGTAGTTGTAATTGGTCACTCGGCTGGTGGGCACCTGGCGCTTTGGCTGGCGGCGCGCCATCGCTTGCCAAAGTCTAGTCCGCTGTATGTAAAAAATCCGCTTAAGCTAAAAGGCGTTGTGTCTTTAGCGGGCATTACTGATCTGGCCACCTATAGCCAGCAGGAAGGCAGCTGTAATGCTGCTGTAGAACAGCTGATCGGAGGGCTTCCGGCAGACTACCCGGAGCGTTACGCACAGGCCTCACCTATCCAGATGTTGCCCTTGCAGGTACCCAGCCGATTAGTGCAGGGTGAGCTTGACCCAATTGTACCTGTGGCGCAGGCTGATAATTTTGTTCAAAAGGCCAAAGCAGCCGGAGATACTTCTGAAGTTATACGATTACAAAATGCCGGACACTTTGACCTAGTGGCTCCCTCCTCTCCTATGTGGCCGCAGGTGCTAAAGGCGGTGCAGGATTTACTGTAATATTATTGTCAGCATGCTTAAACCTTTGCTCTGTTTCTGTTTCTAAGAAGCAAGCATTTTTTACATGACATCAACTTAACCCCTATATGAAATCTAAGTTACTAGTGGCAGGCATCTGTCTTGCTCTGGCTACCCCGGGTGCTTTTGCCCAGACTGCAACTGTTCCGAAACCCGTTGCAAAATCGTTGAGCAAGGTAAAGCCCAATGACATCAAAGCACATATTGCCTATCTGGCCGATGATAAACTTCTTGGCCGTAAACCAGGCACTCCTGGCTATCAGATGGCTGTAGATTATGTAACAGAGCAGTTCAGGAAGATGCAGGTGGCCCCTGCCGGTGAAAACGGTACATACCTACAGACAGTCCGGATACGCACTGCCACACCCAACCCAGATGCGGCCTTGCAGTTGAAAGGAGCTGCAGGAGCCGCTGAGCAACTTAAGAATGGGATAGATTTCTCGGTCTATCCAAACCCAGGTGAGGCGCAGGTATCTGTGCAGGAGGCTCCCTTGGTTTTTGCTGGTTATGGTATCAGTGCGCCAGACATGAACTATGACGACTACGCTAACATTGATGCAAAAGGCAAGGTAGTCGTGATAGTGCGTGGTACACCCGAGGGTTTTCCTTCTACAGTATCATCCTATAGTATGGACATGCAGACCATCTTGAATACAGCTGCAGCGCATGGTGCGGTAGGTGTGCTGGTAGGGACTACAAACCCTAAAGGTGGCGTGCCAAACTTCTCAAGAGGTGTAAGCAGTGTGATGGGGGCAGACGGAAGTGTAGCTGCTTCCCGTACCTACCATGAAGATATCAAGCTGCTGGGGATGCTCAACTACATCACATTACAAAAGCTGATGGCAGGAGCCGGAGCAGATGTGGCACAGGCTGCTGCCAGCATCAAAGGTGGCCAGACCGCCTCTGTTGCGCTTCCTTTTTCCTTAAGCGGTAGCTACGGCAGCAGCTATCAGGATATTGAAAGCTACAACGTGGTAGGCAAAATTGAGGGTTCTGACTCTAAGCTGAAAGACGAGTATGTGGTACACAGTGCCCACCTCGACCACGTAGGCATTGGCCGCCCGATAGACGGTGACTCGATCTACAATGGCGCCCACGACAATGCCTCTGGTGTAGCCAGTCTGCTGGAGATTGCCAATGTATACGCCAGACTTAAAAATAAGCCTAAGCGCTCTGTTTTGATTGTAATGGTTACCGCTGAAGAAATGGGCCTGTTGGGCTCCGCTTACTTTGCAAAATTCCCTACGGTACCTGCCTCGCAAGTTGTAGCCGATATTAATACCGATATGCCTACGCTGATTGCTCCGCTTCTGGCTGTTGTGCCACTGGGTGCTGCTCACTCTTCTTTAGAAGATGAAGTAAAGCAAGCCAGCAACTATTTGGGCTTAGACGTGGAAGAAGACCCAGAGCCAGAGCAAAATCGTTTTGTGCGCAGCGACCAGTACAGCTTCGTTACCCAAGGCGTGCCGGCGCTGCACATCAAGTATGGCAACAAAACGGCGGACGGCAAAAACAACCTGGATGAGACTGTGAAAGTATGGCGTGAGAAATATTACCACAAGCCACAGGACGGCCTGGAAGGAGGCATCTTCGATTTTGATGCCGCTAAAAAGTACGCACAGCTTAATTTCCTGATCGGCTATTTGGTAGCTCAGGATGTGGAGCGGCCTACCTGGAAACAAGGTGATTTCTTCGGGACCCGCTTTGGAAATTTGCAGTAGCAGAGAAAAAGAGCCACGAAAAAAAGGGAGCCGGGAAATATTTCCCGGCTCCCTTTTTTCATGGCTCTTCGTTAATGAATAACTAAATGTAAACCTCCAGCTTATAGAACGAAAAAAATAAGCCGGCAGGAATTCCTGCCGGCTTATAGGATTGTCTGTACCTGCTGTAGTTGTTCTTACTATCGCTTATACAGCACTAGTACTTCTATTGCTTCGTAAGAGTGTAGCTATAATAGCCGGGAATGCTTAGGTCGAGCACTATCTCGTACGTACCAGCTTCCTCCACTACAATGTTATCCTCACTACCCTGATCTACAAATCCATCTGCAGGTTTGTTGTCACCGTAGTTTAAACCCCATGCATCGTTCGCTCTGAATTTAATTGCTCCAGCTGTTAAAGGTAGAGTAATTGCCCATACACCTCTTTCTTCATCATAGGTCATGTCATGATCTGTTACGCTATCGCTCACCCAACCTTTAGGAGTTGCATTGCCTGTTACGGCCCAGTTTGTTTTAGTAGCAGACCACGTCAATTTATTTACATCTACTTTCAACAGGTAAAAACCAGGTTCGCTTACTGTTAGGTTACTAGCACCTCCATCATCCGATAAAGTCCCCGCTGTAGCTCCTGCACCATAGTTTGGTCCATCCCAGTTTGGCTGACTTGTAAATTTAAAGCCTTCTGCTATCGTATTCATGTAGACATATCCTTCAAACACACCGTTATCCTGAAGAGAAGAAACCTTAGGTGCGCTACCAGGAGTCCATCCCTGGTACAATCCAGGAACATACAGCGAAGTATACTCAATGATATCCAGGTAAGGTACAACAGACACAGTGATAGGCTGCGAGTAAAGTGGCGTAACCTCAGAAGAAATATCTGCCTTTACACGTAGTTCCATATCGGAAGCCATGCCAACCGGCAACTTCAGTTTAGCGGCTAAAGCATTAAACTCATTAACTGTAAATGTTTTTTCAGTTAAATTAGCAACAGCAACTTCTTTTGCTCCGGCAAATTCGTTACCGGCCACATCATATTGGATGCTGTAATTTACAGCAGCTTGGTAGCCATAGTCGGCAGGAGACCATTTAAATGTGATAGCGGCGCTACCTTCC
Source organism: Pontibacter rugosus (assembly GCF_042678745.1). Lineage (NCBI taxonomy): Bacteria > Pseudomonadati > Bacteroidota > Cytophagia > Cytophagales > Hymenobacteraceae > Pontibacter > Pontibacter rugosus. The sequence goes on from NZ_JBHTLD010000010.1 coordinate 37,209, forward strand.
TCCTCTTGGGTCAATGCAAGATCAGTAACAGATGCCGATACCACCGGAGCATCTCCTACACGAAGGATGGTCATGTCTTCGTCTTTTTCACAGCTCATCAGAACCAGTGAAGCCATCAAAAACAGAAATGATTTATTTATCCAGTTTTTCATATAATTCTTCTTTACAATTAGATTAGCAGCACCCGCCATTAGTAATAACTTATGGCAGGTGCTGTAAAAAAGATTAGTAACCGTTGTTCTGCTTAAGATTAGGGTTGGCTACCAAGTCATCGGATGGAATAGGGTATAATGCTCTAAAGTCAGGAACAGAAGTTCCTTCTTTAAGGCCACCCTTCCAAGCCCACAGATATTCTCCACCAGTAAATAATTTATAGCGGATTAAGTCTGTGCGGCGGTGCCCTTCCCAATTAAGTTCACGTGCACGCTCATCCAACAAGAAGCCAAGGTTTAATTGGCTGTTATTGATACGTCCAGCTCCGTCTGTATAAGCACGATCACGTAGCGCATTTACATAATCCAGCGCCTGAGCTATGGAACCTCCTGAACCACCACGCACAACTGCCTCTGCATACATCAGGTAAACATCAGCCAAGCGGAACATAGGGAAGTCCGTGTCCACAAAGGTTGGGTTAGAACCCGCTTCGCCTGCGGGGTTTACATTTTTCCATTTTGTAATCGGGTAACCGTTTTTGAAGGTTTTGATCTCTTCTATTTCCAGTGTTTGCCCCTTAGTGAAGAAGTTGGCTCTGTCGTCATTTTCCAGCGCTGCGCCAGAAAACAGGCCATATACTGCAGGAGTTGTACGGATACCGCCCCATCCAGAATCTATGCCAAAATCAGAGGCAACCATATCTCCGCCTACTGCACCATGCGTCAGGAAGGTAGTGCCACCATACGACTGTGTTCTCATGCCATCAAAAGCAATCGGAAAGATAATCTCATTAGATTTGTCATTACTAGTCATGAACAACTCATCATAATCATTCTCTAACTGATAGCCAGCATCAATCACTTTCTTGGCATACGTGATCGATTCAGTGTACATGTTCTGCCCGATGTAAACGGGTGCATTCAGGTACAGCTTAGTGAGCAGTGTCCAGGCGGCAGCTTTGTCAGCGCGTGCATACTCGTTTTGGCGCGCATCCACTAGCTCGCTCTCAATAGCCTTCAGCTCAGACTCGATATAGGCAAAAAGATTTTCTTTGCTGATCTGCTCTGGGAAGAAAGCCCCAATAGGATCTTCTTCTGTAACAAAAGGAACACTGCCGAATAGGTCTAAAGCATGCCAGTAGCTTAGGGCGCGCAGGAAGCGGGCCTCGGCACGGTACTTTTTGGCAGCCTCTAGGTTAGCCCCTGTTATACCGCGCTCCTCTAGCTTTGCATCGGTGGTTTCACGAATAAACTCGTTTGCTGCTGTAACCTGATAGAAGATGCGGTAATACATGGCCTTGGTCATGTCGTTATTTGCGGCCCACAACATCGTATTGATTACCGGTAGCCCCGGATCGTTCCAGGCAACAACGGCTTCATCTGTCGGTATCTCCTGTAGCGTCCAGTAGGTGCGTACATAATTTGACGCTCCTTCGTCGATTCCTCCTACGTCTGGCTTACCGGCCGGCCCCTGCTGGCCAGTTACCGCAAAGCCCGCGTACAGCTTTGCCAGAATGCTTTTGTAGTTAGCAAAGTCTTTATATACTGTAGCCGAGGTAACCTCATAAGCAGGTTCGCGGTCCAGGTCGTCTGTGCAGGACACGGTACTTACCGCTACCAAACCAGCACAAAGTATAGTTCTTATATAATTAGATGTCATCTTGATTCTGTTAATTAAAGTTCCAGGTTCAGGCCAATTGTATAAACAGTTGGTCTAGGATAGAAGTTGTTATCAATACCGCCAGCAATTTCTGGGTCAAGGCCTTTGTATTTACTTACAGTAAATACGTTTTGAACACTGGCGCTCAAGCGCAGGTTAGCTTTATCATTCAGAACTTTTCCGAAGTTATAACCAAGGTTGATGTTCTCCATGCGGAGGAAAGAAGCATTCTCAATGTAATAATCAGACTCATACTGGCGCATGTTAAACTGTGTTTCATACACGTTATCTACCAGGTTGCCAAGGTACTCCCCTGCTTTGAATACATCGTAGGCCGCATTGTTTGAATACACGTTGTTATACACGTAGTTATTCAGGCTAGCTCGCATTAACATCCCCAACGACCAGTTTTTATAGTTCAATTGAGAGTTAAACCCTAAATAGAACCGTGGTTCTGGATTTTTATAACGGTATCTGTCAGCATCGTTCACGATTCCGTCGTTGTTCAGGTCAGCATATAGCCCTTCAATAGGTCTGCCGCTTTCATCGTATACCTGCTTATATACATAGTAACTGTACGGTGCATAACCTACTGAATGGATCTGGATGTTACGCCCCGTGGCACCTGAGATACCACCTACCAGCACACCAACAGAGTTCTCATCTTTTACGGTGTTAAGTTTAGTGATCTCATTTCTGTTCCAGGAACCGTTTACACCTACTGTCCATTCAAGGTCTTCTTTATCTACCGCAACAAAATTCACAACAGCTTCCAAACCTTCGCTATCAATAGAACCTACGTTTGTTAACAGCAGGTTTGTCAGGTTTGTACCAGCAGGAACAGCTATTACGCTTAACAGATCATCAGTTTTTCTGTTATAGTAATCCAAACTGCCGTATAGTCTGTTGTTAAGGAAACCAAAGTCTATACCAGCGTTATAGGTTTGCGTCTCTTCCCATTTCAGGTTAGCATCATACCCTTCCGGACGCAGCAACAGATAGTACATATCTCCAAGGCGGTACATGGAAGCATTGTCCGAGTTAGTGTAGCGCGCCAGGAAGGGATAATCGTTATCAGAAATATCTTGTTGGCCAGTTATACCATACCCCACACGCAATTTCAGGTCAGAGACAACAGCAGAATTCTTTAGGAAAGACTCTTCCACAATTCGCCAGGCAAGTGCCATGGACGGGAAAGTGCCCCAACGATTATCTTCTGAAAAACGGGAAGAGCCATCACGACGTACAGTGGCCGTTAGCAAGTAACGATCTTTGAAGGCATAGTTAACTCTTCCAAAGAAAGAAACCAGTGTGTTCTGTGTTTCAAATGGAAAAGGATCAGCCTCTTTACGTACATCACCGTTGTCACGGAAAGTAGCAAATGCTGGTTTTTTTACAAGGAAGTCCTGGTATGAATAACCCGCAGTTGCATCAATGCGGCTACTGATGCCTGGTAGTTCTTTGTTATAGTTCAGGTAGAAGTCCAGCAACTTGTTAGTGCGGTCTTCCTCATATTCCTTTACAGAGCCGCGCTCATAGTATTCAGCAGCCAGAGTACCCGGTGAGCGGGTAATACCTTCACTTTCTGAAACATCATAGCCCAGGTTCAGGTTAGCGCGAAGCTCAGGCAGGAAGTGAAACTTATAATCCAGCTGCACATTACCGATGCTTCTGAACACCTCCCCTTTGTCACGCTTCTGCTCTAACATACTTAAAGGGTTTCTGGTAGCAATGGTGATTGGATTACCGCTCACATCTGTCCACTCAAAATAGCCTCCAAATTCAGTATCTTGATACACTGGTTGTGTTGGATCAAAGGCAACAGCTGCGCCAATAGCTCCTGTATCTGCAAAACGACTCTTCGTTTTAGCACCTTTTACATTTACATCTACTTTCAGGTGATCGTCTAAGAAAGTAGGTGTAAGTTTAATAGCTCCTGTTACACGCTCGAATTCAGAAGTTTTAAGTACTCCTTCCTGGTTCAGGTAACCTACTGATACACGGTAAGGCAGGTTTTTAACAGATCCACTTAAGCTTAGGTTATTATCAGTAGTATAAGCTTGTCTGTAGATAAGATCCTGCCAGTTAGTGTTTGCATCACCAAGTAAAGCCTGCTGCTCTGGAGTCCCTTGCTCCATTACTACTTTCCTGAAATCGTCAGCACCCAACACATCTATCTCCTTGTTCACAGTAGATAAAGAGTGTTGCGTACTAAAGTTCAAACGCATTCTATCCCCTGTTGTACCACTCTTAGTAGTAATGATGATTACACCGTTAGACGCTCGCGAACCGTATATAGCCGTTGCTGACGCATCTTTTAAGATGTTCATAGAGGCGATATCGTTCGGGTTGATAAAGTTGAGAGGGTTAGCGCTTCCAGCAATCTGATCATTATCTACCGGTACTCCATCAATTACAATTAATGGATCGTTGCTAGCATTAAGCGATGCCCCACCACGAATACGAATTCTGCTACCAGAGCCTGGTGCACCACTGTTAGACGTAATTTGAACACCAGCAACTTTACCTGTTATTAGCTGCTCCGCAGTTGTTACCTGGCCTTTTTGAAACTCTTCAGAAGTTACTGCAGTTACAGCGCCTGTTACATCACTTTTCTTTTGCGTACCATACCCGATTACCACTACCTCTTGCAGGGCTTTGGTATCAGTTTGCATGGTAATGTTAAGGTTTGCCTGGTTGCCTACTGGTACTTCCTGTGTTGTGAAGCCGAGGTAGTTGAACACCAACGTAGCGTTTGCTGGTACTGCTATGGTAAAGGTACCGTTCAAATCAGTAGAGGTGCCGCGGGTTGTACCTTTTACAACAACTGCTACACCTGGTAAAGGTGTGCCTGCCCCATCTGTTACTGTACCACGCACTGTTTGCTCCTGTACAGCATTTACTGCTTTAGCAGGTGCTGCTTGCACTGGTGTGGCTACCGGAGCCGCGTTCTTTTGAATAATGTATACGTCATTTACTTTCTTGTAAGAAAGGCCATTTGGCTGCAGAATCTTGGATAGTAAAGCATCAACGTTCGTGTCTGTTTCTAAATTCTCCGGCACCTGAAGCTGAAGGTTTTTAGCCATCTGCGCTTTATAGGAGAACTGTATGCCATACTTATTTCGCAGGCTTACCAGCACATCGTTAAGCGATTTCGAGGATACGCTCTGCCCACTAGCTTTGGCCGTCGTAGCCATGGCTACCTTCGCGCTGTAGTGGTCCTGGGCATTTCCCGAAAAACTAAGGAAGCAGGCAGCCACAATCAGGCTACTGGTCCTTATTCGGTTTGTAGATTTTTTACGCATAGGAAAAGGAATTAATGATCAGTTAGGCTTATTGTAATATTTTTGTCTTGTTTGTTTACCTCTACCTGAAGTGTTTCAGATAAGGTAGACAGTATATGTTCTGGAGAGTTTTTATCCAGGTAGGCAGTAATTCTTTCGTTTTCTAAGGCTGGCTCTTTGATGTTTACCTTATAACCATAGCTGTGTTCCAGCATCTGCGCCACCTCATGCAGGGTTGTATTATCAAACACTAGTTTAGAGTTCTTCCAGGCTGTATATAATTTGGTATCAACCTGTTTTTTAGAGATCCCATTCCTGGCGTCAGCCTCTACCATATCACCCGGTGCTAAGCCTACTTCCTGCTGTAGCCCGTTCTGGTTTAGGGTGAGGTGGACTTTGCCATTTTCGAGCACTACTTGTTTCTTCTCTTCTTTATTTGATACACTGAACTCAGTACCCAATACCTCTACTTTCAGTCCATCTGTAGTCTCCACTACAAAGCGTTGGTGATTGCGTTTATGGGTGACGGAGAAATATGCTTTTCCTTCCAGCTGCACCAGACGATCTTTATCTACTGACCACTTTGCTGGCATTGTCAACGAGGAGTTGGCGCTTAATACAACACTTGAGCTATCAGGTAAAAGCAATTCCATGCGCTCGTTTGCTTTGGTGGCGTACACTTTTACTGCCTGCTGCTGCCATTGCTGCAACAATAAAACGCCGCTTACCATTAGTATAGCGGCTATGGCAGCAGCCATTAACCACGGCTTGCGTTGCCAGAAGTTCATCGGAATTACGTTATCCTCTGCGTCACCCTCCACATCACCGTCCAGCAGGAACTGCTTTTTGCTTTGCTCCAACTCCTGCCACATCTCATCCAACTCCCACTCGGGCACTTCATCCGCATCATGAGACAAATGCAAAACCAACTCACGCGCCTCGTACACAGCTGTTTTCATCTTAGGGTTTTGAAGCAGAAACTTCTCCCAATAAGCATCCTGCTCCTGAGAGGGCTGCTGCACCCACTTTATAAATTGTTCGTCTGCTGCAAAATCGCTGGCTCTGTAGTTGATGTAGTTCATTCAGGTTGATGGTTGATATCCGTAGCAGCGTGAGGCCTGCATACTATGTACAATAGCTAAAGCTCCACCTTATTATCCCTTCGGATGTTAAATATTTTTCAAAAAATTAACGATGAGTTAAACTTGCCTTATATGAAAGACATCTTTAGAATACAGCTCATAAAGACAAAAGCCCTCTACCTGCCATAGATAGAGGGCTTTAAATCTCAAATCTGGATTTCTGTTACTGCTGTTGCTTCACTATTTTGCGTATCAAGTGCTCATTACCTCCACTTATCTGCATGTAGTATAAGCCGTCAGGGATGCTGCTTAGATACATTTCCTGCTGCATTACCTGCTCTGTTTTCAAGAAGGTTTTGTTGAGTACCAGTCTGCCTAAGCCATCTAGTACCTGAAACACTACCTGTCCACGGTAAGCATTATCCAGCCTAACCATTACCTTATCCGGAGCCGGGTTTGGATAAAGTACAAAGCCTCGCTCTTTTGCCAGCTCGTCATCGGCAGCGAGCACGGTTTGCGTCCAGGGCAGTAGGTCAGGTGTAGCAGCTTCCAGCTTTTTCGTGGTAAACAACCTGAATTCGCCTGGCTGCAACACAATCTTTTCCGCTGGGTTAGTCACCTGCACTTCTTCTCTGCCAAAGTAATCGTACCAGGTGCCAGCTTGCGGAAAGTTGGCTGCTATGCTTTGTTGCTTCACATCGAAGTTTCCAATCATAAAAACCTGCGCCTCTGGAGTAGATAGCGTCAGGCGCTTCACAATATCGATGAAGTCTGTATGAAAATCATCGGTAGCGAAAACAGGAACTGTTGTTTTTAGTTTAATTAACTCTGCGTAAACCTGAAACAACTTAGCCCGCTCCGGATCATTCTGATATTCCCAATGTAGTGGTTTATTGCCTGTGCGGCCATTCTGATCAATTGAGACATCATACCCTAACTCACCAAACTGCCAGATCATTTTAGGTCCGGGAACAGCAAGCGAGAAGGCCGCTGCCAGTTTGGCTCTGTTTAATGCCGTTGTTAAATCGCGGGTGTTATAGGTGCCTGATGCTTTACCATTCTGTACCACATCAAAAAGCACCCTCTCTTCATCATGGCTTTCTATATACCCGATGGCATTGGGCTGCTGCCAGCCGCGCTGCTTGTAAGAAATCCAGCCCGGGTTCGTGTTCTGTCCTTTAGCTAAATTACGGAAATCATGATTCGCGTTATTCCATAGCAACATGCCATAGTTGGCCAGTTCTTTCTCTTCCTTTTCATCGGCAAAATGCTCCAGTATTACGTATGCCGCCTCATCTACCTCTCTGATTTCATCATAAATTCTCTTCCAGGTTGCTACGCGGCCTGCATCATAGGCACTCCATGCGTTTACATCAGGGTCTGTTTTAGTTTGTGTAAATCCTTTGGAGAGATCAAACCTAAAGCCATCCACCTTATACTCCTCCAGCCAGTAAGCGGTGACACGCTTCACCAGTTGTTTTGTAGCGGGGCTTTCGTGGTTAAAATCGAAGAACACGTTGTAAGGGTGCGTAGCCACGGGATTAAAATACGGATTGTTTGCTGCGGGCTTATCTCCGTCCCAGTACAGGCGCACGTAAGGGTTCTCGAAGTCGGCCTGGTTCAGCACGATGTCCAGGATAACAGCAATACCAGCCTGGTGTGCTGCATCTATAAATGTTTTTAAATCTTCTTCCGTACCGTATGCTTTATCTGGCGCAAAGAAAAAGGTAGGGTTATATCCCCAGGAATCATTTCCTGAAAACTCCATGACAGGCATCAGCTCAATGGCGTTTATTCCCAGGCTTTTAAAGTAGCTGAGCGTATCGGTAAGGGTTCTGTAATTGCGTGTTGCCACAAAATCCCGAATCAGTAACTCATAAATAACAAGCTGTTCTACTGCTGGCCGTTCATAATTTTTCACTTCCCAGGTATAGGCTGGCTGCTGTGTTTGCAAAACCGAAACTATACCAGTAGCCCCTTTCGGGTATGGCTTAAGACCAGGATAGTTGGCTTCTGTTAAATAGTTATCGTTGGCAGGATCAAGTATTTTGTCTGCGTAAGGGTCTGCTACGGCTATAGTGCCATCCACCAGGTACTGATAAGCGATCTCTTTGCCAGCAGGCAAATCACTTATTTTTAACCAATAGCGCTCCCCATCAGGTGTGCGGTGCATCAGGTATTCCTGCTGTGGCAACCACTTGTTAAACTCTCCAATCACATATACATGCTCCTTGTGGGGAGCGAACAGTACCAGTATCACCTCCTCCTTGCTTATGTAATTGATCCCGTCCTTTAAACCGGCTGGCAAGGCAGCGACACTAGGCTTTGGCGCTACCAGATAATAGAAGGTATCCGTTGCTACTTCGCTTGCTGCTTTAGCTTCCAGCACTACCTGATGCCTTTTACCGTTATCTGTTCCGGCGTTTAAAGTATAGCTTATACTTTGTGCATTCTCCTCACGCTTCAGCTCCACACCATCCAGTAAGATGCGCATAGCGGCAGGAGCTGAAGCAGCTGCCTGCAGCTCGATAGTGCTATTAGCATCCTTGAACAGAAAGCGCTGAGACGGCTGCTGAAACTTGGCAGTAAGTGCTTCAGAGTAAATCTGAATAATAAAGTCTTCTGTTTGAGCAGAGCCATTAGCATTTTTCAGCAGCAGGCCCAGTTTATGTATGGGCGTACCCGCTTGCACCGCAAAATAAGTGCGAGGCACTAGTGTGATTTTCCATTTGCTATTGCCCAGGTAGGTCATGCGACCAGGCTCAAAAGGGGCGCTCCAGTTTGTCTGGCCTGCTGGCTGTACTTCAAAAGCATCTGCGCCTTCAGAAGTACCTGCACCAGACCATAGAAACACCTGATCAGGTGTCTTTAGCAAACCCTGCGCTCTACTGTCTTTCGCTTTTGAAATGTCAAACAACAGCGTTACTTCTTTCCCTGCAGCAGGAAGGGCAGGCTCCGTTATAACTACTTGCGCAACCGATAGATGCGCAAACAGCAGCAGCATAGCAATTATGTACTTGAGGATAGGTGTAGAAACTTTCATAGGCAATTATGTATGGGGTTTGATAAAGTATAAAAATGGAGCTATTGTCCTTTTCTGCTGCTGAATTGTGTTTTTGTTCTGTAAAAAGATTTTTGGGCTAAGAGGCTGCTTTCATTTTCTGTTCTGCTGCTAATCCATCCACCCCCTCTACCTGGTGCAGCATGCGGCGGCGGCGTTAGTCAAAAGTTGAACTAGTGTAAATTAATTACTCGATTGCTGGTA
>NZ_JBHTLD010000011.1:0-46433 GCF_042678745.1 Pontibacter rugosus
TGTAATTTAACTATAATATCTTCATCATCTTTGTTTTTAACCATTTCAACTTCTCCTCCGGCGTAAAGTCTGCCGGGAGCCATGCGGTCAAAACGCAGAATCTTAAATATACCTAGTGCTTGTGTTCTTATGTCCATCTCACCATTCGGATGCTTTTTCTCTATGTTCAGCAATTTCATTTCTGTACCGAACAAGCCTACGCCATCCTGAATGTAGGTAGGTATACCAAACGTTACATCATTTTCGATGCACTCGAGCACCAGCTGTTTATAACGGGGCTCAAATACGTGTAGATTTAATTTCTCACCAGGAAATACAACAATACTTAAAGGGAAAAGCGGGAGGTATTTAGTCATAACGTTGGTTTTAAAACAGCAGTCTACTTCTAATAATGCTAAGATTGCGCATTTGTTTTACTGTAGGAGTCAATACTTTGCCAGTATAGAGGTACGCGTATGGCTATACGCTTGTTGAGGTAAGCAGGCACTATAGCAGTAGGAAAATGTTACAAACTGCTTACCTTTGCGGCCATAAAATAAGTTTTTAAAATGGCTAAAAAACGTTTGGGATGGAAGGCTGTTTGGCTACTTTTCTTGAAGCTGATGCTAAGCCTTTTCCTGATAAGTATAGTATGGGTGCTTTTGTACAGATGGGTTGCTCCGCCGGCTACTCTACATATGGTACAAAGGCGTGCAGAAGCAGGTACGGCAGAAAAAGAAAATCCTGAAATTAGCTATACATTTGTTTCGCTGGAGGAAATGTCGCCTCAGCTTCCGTTGGCTGTAGTAGCTTCTGAAGATCAGCTGTTTTTGCAGCACAGCGGCTTCGACTTCAATGCTATTTGGGATGCTTTTAAGAGAAACAACAAGGGTGGGAATATACGAGGCGGCAGCACCATCAGCCAGCAGGTTGCCAAAAATGTATTCCTGTGGCACGGGCGCAGCTATTTCCGGAAAGCCGTGGAAGCTTATTTTACTGTTTTGATAGAAGTACTTTGGGGTAAGGAGCGCATTATGGAAGTATACCTGAACATAGCAGAAATGGGAGATGGAGTTTTTGGTGTTGAGGCTGCTTCTCAAAAGTTCTTTAATAAACCCGCTAGTGAAGTAGGTCGGCAGCAGGCTGCTTTGCTGGCAGCAGTTCTACCTAACCCCATCAGGTATTCAGCAAACAAACCTTCCAGCTATGTGCGCACCCGCCGCGGACGTATTGCGCAGGCGATGCGCAGGTTAGGCGGCACAACATACATAGACAAAATTTTACCGCAGAAAGATGAGAAATAGCTTCTTCAGTATCGTATGCTTTGTATTTATACTTGCTACAGCGTGTGCGCCAAAGCAGCACACGCAAAGCCCAGCAAGCGCCAAAGCAGCAGTGCGCCAGGTGCTGGAGGAGCAGGCAAACTGCTGGAGTCGGGGAGACTTAGAATGCTATATGCAAGGCTACTGGAAGTCTGATTCGCTTTTGTTTGTGGGCTCCCGCGGCCTAACCTATGGCTGGCAACCAACGCTTGACAACTATAAGCGCGGCTATCCTGACACTGCTGCCATGGGAGAGTTGCAGTTTGATCTAAAAGAAATGCGCCAGCTTTCTCCTGAAACCATGTTAGTAGTAGGCAAGTGGCACCTGAAGCGAGAAGCCTCTAAGGGTGATCTAGAAGGCCATTTCTCCATCATCTTACAGTATTTTCCGGCAGGATGGAAAATTATAGCTGACCATTCCAGCTAAAAAGTGACAGGAGGAGGGTCAGCCGGCATAGGTTATACTTACAACTTCCACATCCTCTTCAATTCGGCCCATCTTTAGTTTCACTATTTCACCAGTTTTTGCCCCTATTACAGCATGTGCAATAGGAGCCATATAACTTATTTTGCCGGATTCAATAGAGGCTTCATCTACACCAACTATCTGGAACTTCCTTACTGTTTTTTTGCTGCCACCTAAAGTGTGTAACATGACCGTTGCACCAAACCTTACCTCGTTTACAGGCTGACTTTTCAAATCGATGACGCGAGCGCTGGCTAACCGGGAAGAAAGAGCACTCAACCTGCCGTTAAGAATAGTGAGTTGACGGGTGCGGTTTGCCTCATCTTCATGGTTCGCTTCAACGGCAGCCCTTTCGGCCTCCAGATCCGAAAACTCTTCTCGCAGTTGCTCCAGCCCTAGTGGTGTGACATAGTTGGTGGCACCAGGAGGTAAAGCTGCGCGTGGTGGTATGATAGGTGGGTCTCCGGAATCATCTTCTTTTACAAATGCTCTGCTCATGTCTTAAATAAACGCAGCACAAAAATATGAGTTATACATGCTCCGAAACGGATAAATAATTTGTTATAAATTTACTGAGTTCCAGTCCTCTTCCAGTATAGCAAACTCAAAATTATCAGACCAGCCGCTCTTAAGTGGCAGCACCTTTCTTTTGCGTCCTTCTTTAGCCATACCTACTTTTTCAAGTACCCGGATAGAAGCCGTGTTAGCTACAGCGCAACCAGCTTCTATGCGATGAAGTTCTAAAATCTCAAAGCCATACTTAAGTACGGCTTTTAAAGCCTCTGTTGCATATCCTTTTCCCCAATGAGCAACGTGCAGCTTATACCATACTTCACCACGGTTATACTTCTCGCTTCCAAGTTTCAGAGCTACCAGACCAACAAAAGACTTAGTGCCTTTGTCTCTTATAGAAAAAGTGTATGCTTTATTAGTGATTGCGTCGGATGCTGCTATCCAACTCTGAAGAATTTGCTTTGTCTGTTCAATATCTTCAGGTATTCCTAAGGTATTAAATTCATCTGTTTCAGGGAGTGCGTGTAAGGCGTGAACATCATTTAAATCACTAAGCTCCACCAGTTGCAGGGAAAGCCGGGTTGTGGACAGGGAAAGTAGCATTCAAAAAATATAAGTAAAAAAATTTTACAAGCTCTGTGTTAAAAAAGGCATGGAAACTCTGCTGAAAGGCGAGGTTCTATTTAGACTGACAGCTTTTAGCGGAACACATTTCTTAACTTATACCCCAGGCTCCTAGGTGTCCACTGTTTTACTATCACAACTTCACCTAACAGCATGTCTTCCACTTTTAAACTTATGTCACCCAAGTATAACGATTGCTTGTTGCTTATCTCTTTTTCAAGAGTTGTAAATCCGATATACCTGATAATTAAGGTGGCCTTAGGTAAATCAGCTGCAGGTAGAACTAATGTAAATCTACCATCAGCGTCAGTTGCTGTGCCTGTCTGTGTACCTTTAAGAAGTATGGCTACACCTGCTAGTGGAAGCAGTTCATCGGTATGTACAATTCTGCCGCTAACCTGCCTTAAGGAATCTGATAGCACTGGTGATTTCGCATCTGATTTAGTGGAAGCTGCTATAATAGAAGCAACGTTCAGCTTTGGTGCTGCTTTTGTGGGAAGAGAAATTATAGCAGCAAGTATACCTACCGAAGCAGCAAGTAAAGTGGATAATTTACATATACGCCCTTGCCCTTCATTTAAAAAACCAAGCTGTTCGGCACGGAACCTGCCACAGGTTTTTCTGTTTTCTTCAGTAAAGTATGCAAACAGTTGCTTCTGAGACATCTGAGTAAAATCAACAACTTCTTTGTGGCAGTTGTTACAATAGCCTCCTTTCTCTGTTGGCACAAAGTTGCTAAAGTCCTCCTTGCAAGGCTCTTTTAGAGAAATGTTGAATGACTTTGACATATAAAAGAGAAGTTGCAGGTGAATGGATCACATTAATATAGTCAAAAAAAATCATTCTACTCTTTTTAATATTGCCATGCAGCTGTACTATAAGTCTCCTTCCTCGTCTACTGCTGCCTCTTGTTCTACATCAGCTACTTTGTCCTGGTAGATAAAGCCACAATCGGCTGCATGGGCAGCGGCGGCGGCGGTATTCTTTACAAGCACCATCTCCACTTCACCTTCCTTCTTGAGTTCATCGGCAATGGTGGTTACCGCTTGTGCTCTCCTTTCTATATTAACATCCCGAATATAGATCGCCATTACCCGACCAGGGTGTTTCTCTACTACTTCGCGGTAAATAGTAGCATCAGCTTGCCCGCTATCTCCAATAAGTATAAAATTTAGTTTCGGATAGGTAATTAGTATGTTCTCAATCTCTTTATACTTATGGCTCATGTGGTCTGATTGCAGAAACTTCTTTTCATCAATACCGAAGTCGCGCAGCAGGAGGGGGCCCTGTGGGATTTCGTTCAGCTCCAGGAAATGGTAGAGTAAATCATAGCTGTTCCAGGGGCTGCTGCTCACATAAAAAAAAGGGTTGTTACGCTTTCCGTTTCGGCCTAGCTGCAAAGAGCGATAAAACTCCGAAACTCCGTGAAAAGGAATTCTGCTGTGGGCATTGTTCAACAGAACGTTTCTGCCCGTCTGCAATAAGCTGGTAGCCCCTGTTCTTACAATAGTATCATCTATGTCAGAAATCACACCATACTCCGCATCCGGCGGCGGCACCAGCACATGGGTAGTTTCTTTTATGCCTGGAGCAAAGTTTTTTACCGGAGCATCAATGAGTTCTATTTCAATTTCATGCCATATATCATCTAATTGCAGCGGAGACTCAGGTTGCAGGTTCATTACAAAATAGCCTTCTACATCTGTTGTAATCACATGCTCTTTACCCTGTAGCTTTAACATTAGTCGGGCATTGGGTATTTCATCGCTTTCAAAGCGGCGGTACATGTTCAAGAGGTTCTCCCAGGTGGTATCATTCTCTTCTGATCGGGCAATCCTTTTATCAACCAGCACACGACCTTTTACATACAACCTGGTAGGGGTTCCGTAGCTGCGGTAAGCAACAATCTGCAGCGGATTATTAAGCCCTAATTTGTTTTTAAGCTGAAAGGTGAGCAGGTCTAGCTTTTCTTCTCCCTTTAGTATGGTGTTTGTTACTTTATGTTTGATATTTTTCATGGTGCTATACTTTAAAAATTAATGCCTGCTGGTCTAGGGCAGGCATTTCATGTTTTATAGGCCAAGAGCGCTTTTAAGCTGTTGAAAGTCTGTGTCAGCAGCAGAGGCGGTGCGGCAATTGCGATCCTTTGCCAGCTGCTGTATATGCGCAATTCTGTTATCCGGGCTGGGGTGGGTACTAAGGAATTCTGGAGGTGCACCTTGCTGCGAATCCTGCTCCAGTTTAACAAAAAATCCAGCTGCCCCATCGCAGGCGTAGTGATTTGTTGCACCCAGGTACCTTACAGAAGTCTCATCGGCTTCTGTTTCTGCATCGCGGCTAAACTTAAGACCTGCCAAAGAACCTGAAAGCTGTGCTGCAATTTGCTTAAGCGTACCTGGGTCATTCCCTAAGGCTACAGATAAAAGCAAGGCTATGCCATAATCGCGTTGCAACTGCTTTATACTATGGCGCTTATCGGCATGTGCTATTTCGTGCGCCAATACGCCTGCAAAGTGGTCTTCGTCCTCTAGAAACTTTATCAAGCCTGTAAAAACATAGATATTACCGCCAGGAGTGGCAAAGGCATTCAGTGTTTCATCGTCCTTGATGATCTTCACTGTCCAGTTAAATTCCTGCTTATACTTTACCTCGCCTGAATTAAGGATACGGTTTACGATGCGGTCCAGGTTTTGATAAGCCTTCTGCACATTGGCGTTACTATTGCTGCGGTCTAGTAGTTGCCCTTTGGCTTTATAAGTGGAGTCTACCTCGTGTGCAACCTGCTGCCCTAGGTTTATATCATCTTGCGTAGAGAAGAGAACTCCGTCATTATCCTCACAACTGCTTAGTAATAACATACAGGCTGTTGCCAAAAAGAAACAGGGTAAGATATTCAGTCTTTTCATGTGTTTGTAGTTGTTCTGTAGCAACGTAAGCACCTGCTTCTGTTGTATAGCAGGTGGTCTAGTACCTTCGCTGCGTTGCCCAATGCTTTACGTTGCCTGTGGCAGGCAGGGTTGCAGCATGGTATGACTTGCCTTCATAATAGCCCTTTAACTAAAAAAAGCCATTGACTATCAATGGCTTTTTTTATGATTGATCTGAAGAAAAAATCTAACCTATACCTGAGGTTACCGTGTCTCTTTTATTACCTGTTTAGCAAACATCACAGAAACGGATAGGGTGAGAAGTGCGATGACAAGCATGGCCGTAGTTAGCAAAAACGCCATACCGGCTGTTTCGGTAGTATCTATACTATGCGGTTGCTGAATAAGGTTTAGCAGTTGAGAGAAATATGTTGCAGAACGCCAACCTAAAATAAGCGTTAGCAAGCCTGCCTCAATGGTGCCTAGTAAAAAGCCCCAGCGCTTGCCACGGTTCAGAAAATGACCTGCCGTTAAGCCAATCAATCCACCTGCTGCACCTGTTATTAAAGCTGTCATGGCCTGTTCGCCAGCCAAATCAACGGCCACTACACCACAAGCCAACATAAAGAACCCGAAAAAGGCATAGAGGTAGGAGATATTCTTATGCATAATTTACTTCTGGTGTTTTAGATGAATACCGTAAAGATAAAGCAGAAAGCTTGAAGTATAAAAATTGTTGAGATAAGAGTGAGGGAGTAACTTTAGTCATATAGCTATTCCATATTTACCCTGCTCAATTGCACAACTTTTGAGCAATTAGGGAGTATGTAGTGCAGGAGGTAAAACACGAGGCCTCAGAAGATGGGAAAGAGACAAGAACTACACGAACTATATGCTGACCCCAGCAAATCTGCTGAACTGGCAGGCTTACGTTATACATCAGATGACAGACCCGGCTATACCCGTAAAAAGGCAGGCAAAGGTTTCACTTTTCTGGATGAGAAAGGGGAGCGTATAGACGATGAGAAGAAACTGGAGCGCCTGAAGTCTCTGGTTATTCCGCCAGCCTGGGAAGATGTATGGATTTGTAAATCTCCTAAAGGGCATCTGCAGGTAACAGGCCGGGATGAAAAGGGACGAAAACAGTACATGTATCACCCGCAGTGGCAGGTGGCTCGCAACCTGACTAAGTTTGGGCGCATGATTGAGTTCGGAGAGCACCTTCCTAAGCTTCGCGAGCGGATAGAGCACGATATTTCATCCAGAAGCTTAAATAAACGAAAGGTTACGGCTGTAGTTCTTTCGCTTATGGATAATGCTTTGATTAGAATAGGTAACCGCCACTACGCCAAATCAAACAAATCTTATGGCCTTACCACTTTGCGCGATAAGCACGTAAAAATTGACGGCAGCAACATTAAATTCTCTTTCAAGGGCAAAAAAGGGGTAGAGCATGAGATCGACGTAAAGGATCGTCGGCTGGCCCGCCTTGTAAAGAAATGCAAGGATATTCCCGGGTATGATCTTTTTCAGTATTTTGATGAAGATGGGGAGCGGCATACGATTGAATCCGGAGATATAAACGAGTATCTGCACGAAGCTACCGACCTGGATTTTACAGCAAAGGATTTCAGAACCTGGGGAGGAACAGTTAAGATGGTTGAATGCCTGGAGGATGTGCTGGAATTACAACCAGAGCAATCAAAAGACAAAAGCATTAGAGAAGCTGTAAAGCAGGTAGCCAAAAGTTTAGGTAATACACCAACCGTCTGCAGCAAATACTACATACACCCAGAGGTGGTAAACCTGTTTAAAGAAGATAAATTACTTACTTATCTGAAGCGGCATGATGTAGAGGCGTCTAGTACGCAGCACCTCTCACCAACAGAGGAGCATGTACTGAAGATGCTGAAACGCGTGGCGAAGGAAAAGCAAAAGGAGGTATAAGAGAAAACCCGTTAATCCGGCACATTGTCCAGCGACTGCCACAGGTATTTACTGGCAATGGTGCGGTATGGCTTCCAGTTAGCAGCAATCTCCTGCATTTTCAGCTTGAGCTCTTTCCCTTTCAAATCGAGCCTATAGTGTCGCTTCATAGCATTTTGTATTCCCAAGTCATCTACCGGAAAAACATCAGGCCTTTCCAAGGCAAACATCAACAGCATTTCTACAGTCCATCTGCCTACACCTTTAATTTGGGTCAAGTGTTTGATAAGCGCCTCGTCTTCCATGGCATCAATCACAGCATGTTCCATATTTCCATCAGCAGCAAAAGCTGCCACATTTCGGATGTAGCCCATTTTCTGAGATGATAACCCTGCACTACGCAGCGTTTCATCTGATGCCGCTAAAACTAAGTGGGGGTGTGGGTAAGCATCTGGAAATAATTCGTTGAATCGTCTGAAAATCACAGCAGCTACTTTGGTGCTTAGCTGCTGTGATACAATAGATCCTACCAGCTTAAAGTACAAGTCTTCAGAACGGGAAGATTTTAACGGCTGCCCTTCCTGTATGATTTTATAAATAACAGGGTCTTTGGCCAGTACGGTCATTACATTCTGGTCAGGAAAAGCAACAGGTTCAGTCATGGCATAGAACTAAGGGTTAAGCAGAAAATGGTGCTTAAGAGCTACAAACACCATTTTTATGCTTAACATATGAATTAATATGTTGTATTAAGCAGGCACTTCCTGCTCATTCAGACTTTGGAGAACTTGTACTAAATTTTGCTGCATGTCGTCTGTAACATCAAGGTGCGTTACAAATCGGATCATTTGCGGTCCAAAGCTGGATGCCAGTATATTTTGCTGGGCAAGAGCCTGTACAAAGGCCGCATCTGTATACCTGTTGTTGAGTTTAAAGATGACAATGTTTGTTTCAACGGGCAGTACGCTCTCCACGTAATCAGACTGTAGAAGTACTTGCTCCAGTTCTTTAGCCTTCCGGTGATCGTCTTGCAGGCGCTCTGCGTGGTTGTCGAGCGCATACATGCAGGCGGCAGCCAGATAACCAGCCTGCCGCATTCCTCCACCCAAGACTTTTCGGATTCTTCGGGCTCTCTTAATGAAATCTTTGCTACCTAACAGAACAGAACCAACGGGAGCGCCCAAGCCTTTCGATAAGCAGATCGAGATACTGTCAAAGTATAAACCGTAGTCGCTTGC
Organism: Pontibacter rugosus; assembly: GCF_042678745.1. NCBI lineage: Bacteria > Pseudomonadati > Bacteroidota > Cytophagia > Cytophagales > Hymenobacteraceae > Pontibacter > Pontibacter rugosus. The sequence continues at coordinate 8,936 of NZ_JBHTLD010000011.1, forward strand.
TTGGTCGCCTGATGCAGCTAAGGCATTGAATACGCGCGCTCCATCCAGGTGCAGCGCCAGGTTGTGCCGCTTGCATACTTCATAAATAGCTGCTATCTCCGCTAATGTGTAAAAAGCGCCACCGCCCTTGTTACAGGTGTTCTCCAAAGCTACTAACTTCGTCTCCGGAAAGTGAATGTTGTCGAGCGGACGAATATGCGCCTCTACCTGTTGCGGAGTCATTTTTCCGCGTTCACCATGTACAAGTGCCGTAGAGGCTGCTGAGTTAAAGGCAATGCCACCTCCTTCGTACTGATGGATGTGAGCTGAGATATCGCAAATAACCTCTGTTAAGGGGGCCGTGTGTACTTTAATGGCTATCTGATTAGTCATGGTGCCGGAAGGGCAGAAGAGGCCTGCCTCCATGCCAAATAAGGCTGCGGCCTTTTCTTCCAGCGCATTAATGGTTGGGTCTTCTCCATACACATCATCTCCAACAGGAGCGGCAAACATGGCATCGAGCATAGCCGGTGTTGGCTTGGTAACGGTGTCGGATCGTAAATCTATCTTCTGAATCATCAATTTGCTTTCTAAAATGCTTTACTTTGTAAAATTAAAAACTTACTTTTGCCGTTCAAATTAAATTATTGCAACGATGGGAGTTACTAGATTAAAAAGAAAAGATCGCAAAAATAAGGCTAGAGCAAACAACAAAGTAGCTAGAATTAAGCAGCTTTTGTTAACACCAGTAATCAAAAATGTTGATATGGACGAGCTGAGAGCTCAGTTCGGTGAAGCTCCTAAAAACAAACCAGCTACAGAAGAAACTGCTGCTGCTGAATAGTCGTTTTTTAGCACCTTTAGTAAGACCATCTGCCGCTGCTATTAATAAGCAAATGGCGGCGGCTTACTAACCAAAGACTTCAAGTGTGTTTGCCAAGGCGAGCACACTTTTTTTCATGCCCGTTTGCCCAGCTCTATTACCTGCAGGTCCTTTACCAGTCCTGCCTCCACACTAAAGCGCACCATAGTTCTGATTTTATGAAAACCATGTTTGCCAGCTGCACCCGGATTAATGTGCAACAGGTTGTTCAGGTTCTTATCTGACATAACTTTCAGTATGTGTGAGTGGCCCGTTATGTACAGCTTGGGCGGGTTTTCTTTGATGATGTCACGTACGTCCGGATGGTATTTACCCGGGTAGCCTCCTATATGCGTCATCAGCACGTCAAGGCCTTCTACATCAAACCGCTGCACCTTTGGGTGAACCTGGCGGATGTCCTGCCCATCCATGTTGCCATAAACACCGCGCAAAGGTGCTATTTCCTGTAATCTATCTGATACTTCTATACTTCCAAAGTCACCGGCATGCCAGATTTCATCACAGCCTGTTAAGAGCCTCATTATCTGATCATCTATATAGGAGTGGGTGTCGGAGAGCAGACCTATCTTCATTTTGTGTATGTTTGATTCTTGCTGTTTTACTAGTTGAGAGGGAAAGGGTTTATACTTGATCCGCCGTAGTATATCTCTTATGCTCGGAAAAGATGAATTCTAAAGCGGTACTAGTCACTCTAAGTACCTATTATACTTGATCGTACCAGCTACAGCTGTTACATGTAATCAATCGAATTTCAGAAACAAAGGGTGTATGCTTTAAGCTAATTTCATCCCTATACTTAGCTTCCTGAGTATAGGGATGAAATTAGCTTAAAGCATACTAAATACCTGTTATTGTGTAAGAAGCCCGGTAGAAGTATAGTGTCCCTTCCCCCGGTAGTTACGCTTCTGCGAATTGCGTGGGGAGGGGCACTCTATCAACAAGATCCTTTCAGGAGGACTAAATAGCTTAAGCTAAATTTGTCCGAGTTCTTGCTTATAAAAGCCTTTAACATGTACTTTTTTACGAGCTGAAAAGTATAAAAAAGCAGGTGCATAAAATGGCATCTACTTATACATAGCTTATTTGAGATGCTGTATGAAATTCATCCGCTTGCGCTTCAATGATGAACTTTCAGAAGAGTCTAAGGGAAACTAAATTCCCCAGGTTTCAGGAGATCTACGCCAGTCTGCTAACGTATCCATAGCAGATGCTGCAATGTAGCCATGCTCTGCTGCTGCTTCCACTAAGGCGTTGTAATCGCTCAGGCAATGCAATGGGATGCCTGCTTTATTGAAGTTCTCCTGCGCCAAAGCAAATCCATACGTAAAGATGGCTGCCATGCCTATTACGTCAGCACCAGCGGCTTTTACGGCCTCGGCTGCTTTTAAGGAGCTGCCTCCGGTAGAGATAAGGTCTTCTACCAGTACTACTTTCTGTCCTTCCAGTAAACGGCCTTCAATCTGATTTCCCATGCCGTGTTTCTTTGGCTCCGGACGCACGTACAAGAAGGGCATCTCCAGTAAATCAGCAACCAACGCACCTTGCGCTATACCTGCGGTTGCGACGCCTGCAATGGCATCGGCTTCCGGAAAATGAGTTTTTATTGATTCGGCTAGCTGCTGTTTTATATAACTGCGTATGTACGGAAACGAAAGCGTAACACGATTATCGCAGTATATAGGGGAGTTCCAGCCGCTGCTCCATTTGAAGGGTTGATCTGGCCTAAGCTTTACGGCCTCTGTTTCCAGCAGGAAAGAGGCTACCTGATGTGCTGTTGTCGTAGATTGCATGGCCGAATTTACATAAAAAGTCGTTCTTTTTCAGGGAACATGTTTTCATTACCGCTATTTATTTCTTGTTTTGTAAACTTAGTGTATCATCCTAAGCACCTAAACCACATGAACGTTTTTATTAACGATATTCCACTGATCCTCAAAAAAGCGAAAGAGAAGGTATATAAGCATGACTATGATCTTGTTATCAAGTCGGGCGAACATTTTACTTCTAAAGACCTTATAGGTGATGTGCTTTTTAAAGATGCTGATGTTGAGCTGATCGATAGACTGATACGCTTGATGGAAGTAAAGAAACTGAAAAAGCTGCGCTCTCTAACGCTGGTAACAGACAAAAAGAACAAGCTGATTGATCACCTGAAAGATCAGTTTAAAATAGTGAAAGCAGCCGGTGGCCTTGTAATCAAAGACGGTAAAATTCTGATGATGTACCGCCTGGGCGTTTGGGATTTACCTAAAGGCAAGCTGGAGAAAAAGGAAGAAGTGGAGGCCGGTGCTCTTAGAGAGGTAGAGGAGGAGTGTGGCATACAGGTAGAAGTGCTGGACAAGTTGCCTAAAACCTGGCATTCTTATGCCTTCAAGGGTAAAAAGATTCTGAAGAAGACCAGCTGGTTCTTGATGAACTGTACGGATGACAGCCTGATGAAGCCGCAAGCAGAGGAGTTTATCGAAGAAGTACGCTGGATGACACCTGAGGAAGTGCTTGAGGTTTTACCAAAGGCTTATACTTCTATTGCCTTCGTTATCAGACACTATCTGCAATCTCTGAAAACTGGAAAGGTATAAATTCATCTACGTTACCACCAAAGCGATGAATTTCGCGAATAATAGTTGAGCTGATGGCGGCTAATTGCGGTGATGTGATTAGGAATACGCTTTCCAGCTCCTTGTTTACATGACGATTGGCCTGTGCAATGGTATTCTCATACTCAAAGTCAGTGGTATTGCGCAGGCCACGCAGCAGGAAGTTAGCCCCAGACTCACGTGCGAACTCAGCTGTTAACCCTTTGAACTCTTGTACCTTAATATTGGCATGTCCCTCAAACAGTTTCTTCATTACCTGAAGCATTTTATCAACAGGAATATAGCGCTGCTTACTGCTGTTATTACCAATGGCTACAATCACTTCATCAAATAGCTTAGCCCCACGCATTACCACATCGTAGTGCCCGTTTGTGAACGGATCGAAAGAGCCAGGAAAAAGCGCAATTCTTTTCATAGTTTCAAGGTTGGATAACTGAATTGTTTATACGGAGTGTTTTATAGCTTATTAAAGAACTAAAGTCTCTGGTCCGATAACAGAGAACATGATGTTCTGTTACTGAAAACCGCATTTACTCACAGAGGTGAAGGCTATAGAGCTCGAAATAGCGATGCTCGAACACATTATCGAATTTATAGCTGTAATCCATGTCAGCGGGCCTTCTGCCTAATTTTATCTGCCGAATATACTTTTGCAGAATATTAAATAGAGAAGAATCATGCGTAATGTCTCCCCAGATGGTCAGCGTTTCCTGTTCCGGATTCATCTTCTGCTCCTGCATTACAAATATAATGAAGTAGATAAAGTCTTCAGGGCTGGCATAATGAAACACATTGCAAAACTCCAATCCTGCAGGACCTACTACTAGCAGAGTAACAAGGTTCCGCTCCACAAAGGCATACATACTTCGCAGGGTGGTACGCGGGGTTACATGTAGTATACTTCGTATCAGAGCACTTGTCTGGTGTATGTATTGCAGGTTTTGAGCAGGAAATAGGTCTTGCATGGCCTGCTGAACACCAGTATCAACGGCAAATATGTTGATGGCTTCCAGACCACTATGGCGATAGGTGAAGACCACGTCTTGCAGCGGGTTCAATTCTGCGTGCAGCCGCAGGTAATCGAACTGGTGGCTGGGATCGTAAAGGGTTTCCGGAACCAGGGTAAACTGCTGGTTGCTAACAGCTACGCGAACCAAACCCCAATCTGAACTTTGCAAAAAAGTATTTTCCTGCGCAATCAGGCGAAGTTGCTCTGCTACCTGCAGAGGAGTGAATACGGTGATCAGCTCATAATCTTCCAGCACTACAAATTTGTTCCGTGCCGTATCGGCTACGGCCAGGCGGATAGCTTTTTGACTTAACGATATGTATAGATGGCATTGGGCCGCCTGCGAAAGCGAGAACGCCTCATCCTGGATCTGGTAAGAAAGCCTGTAGTGTGTATTGATGGTATTCAAAGTATGCTGACGTCTTGAAAAAGCTTTGGCCGGATTATCCGACCTACTGCAAGTATAAAAAAAATATGCCAAATGGCAGCAAAGCCTGGCTTAAGCGATGAAATTATGCTTCATGCCCAGCAAGTCGTCCAGCGAAAACAGATACCACAGCGACTTGTGCTTATCAGAAGTAGGCAACTTTTGAATTTCTCTGACACTAAGCCAGCAGGTTTCTTCTATCAGCTGCTTTTCCGGCGTTACTTCCGGATCAGTGCCGGTAATTATTTCGCCTGCTTCTACAGCAACCTCAAAAAAGAACTCCACAGCGTGAAGCGGAGGGTTAACATACTCATTTACAAAAAGAAACCGGCAAACTTGTACCTGCAAGCCTGTTTCCTCCAGCATCTCCCGCTTCAGCCCCTGGTGCATTGTTTCACCAAACTCAATACCACCACCGGGAGGTGCCCAAAAAGCTTTGTTATCAATTGTGTTGGAGTGGCGAACCAGTAATAACTTATCTTCTTTGATACAGATGCCGCACACTCGCACACGCAGTTTATCGGCATACGGAAGGGCATTCGGATTTAGGTCTGGCATGTTGGTTGGGTATACTCGTGTTTTGGTCGTAAATTTACAGAATGATTAAGACGTATAATCCAGATTTTGAAAAAGACATACGTTTAAAGCTGGAACGACAGGGCTTCATGAAGCTTATGGGCTTTAACGTAACAAAAATAGAAGTCGGTAAGATAGAGGGTGAATTAGTATTAGAACCCCATCATCTGCAGCACAAAGGATTTACACATGGGGGAGTTACCGCAACACTAGCAGATATTGTAGCAGGCTTTGCTGCTGTTAGCCTGGTGCCAAAAGATCATCATATGGTTACAGCTGAAATAAAAGTGTCTTACTTTCATCCGGGAGTAGGAGATAAGCTGCTGGCAAAAGGATATGTGCTAAAGCCTGGGCGGAAGCTTAACTTTTGTGAATCAGAAATATACATTGTAAAAGGAAATGAAGAGCCGCTGCTTATTGCCAAAGCATCTGCCACCATGGCTACTATTAGCCCTGAAGACATTACGAGCAGAGTCACGAGTTCTGAGTCATGAGTGCTGAGTTGAAGGCTTTCTTGCAAGCTATTTTCACCCATTTGTAATTCTTAATTCATCATTCTTAATTAAAAATAAAATGCGCCCGGTAGAAGCTTTAAGAAATAGTTTTCCTTTTGAACCAACAGAGGACCAGGCGAAGCTTTTTGCTAAACTTGATGAGTTTATACTTAATAAGACTGACGAGCGGCAGGTGTTTTTGATAAAAGGATATGCCGGTACTGGAAAAACTACCGTCGTTACTTCCCTTGTTAAAATATTAAATCAATTTGGTTACAAGTATGTGCTGCTAGCCCCGACGGGACGTGCTGCCAAGGTGATGTCCAGCTACAGTGGCCGCTCCGCCCATACGATACATAAAAAAATCTATCGACAGACTTCCAATCCTTTTTCGGAAGGGCTTTCTTTTACACGCCAGCCGAACAAAGCAGATCATACTATTTACATTATAGATGAGGCATCCATGATCTCTGATGAAAGTAGCTTTGGACAGAACGGCTTATTACAGGACCTCCTTCAGTTCGTGTTTGATAAGAAGAATAACAAGCTGCTCTTGATTGGAGACACAGCCCAGTTGCCACCGGTGGGGCAGGCTTTAAGTCCGTCGCTGGATGAGGAGTATATGAAGCACAAGCAGCGCTGCCATGTGCAGCAAATAGAATTGCGCCATGTAATGCGGCAGGCCGAGTCATCAGGTATTTTGATGAATGCCACTCAGCTGCGTGACCGCATGAAGCAGGAGCCTATAGATATTAAGCTGTTTACCCGTGGTTGGCGCGATATCTATAAGATGACAGGAGAAAAGCTGGAAGACGGCTTACGCTATGCATATGATAAGTTTGGCACAGAAAATACAATTGTAATTTGCCGTTCCAATAAAACAGCTAACCAGTATAACCAGCACATACGGCGCACCATTTTTTTCTCAGAAGACGAGCTGGGCGTGGGGGATTACCTGATGATTGTTCGGAACAACTATTTCTGGCTGGCAAAAGATTCGGACATAGGTTTTATGGCTAACGGAGATTTTGTGGAGGTAACAAAGATTATTCGCTTCGAAGATATGTATGGCTTTCGGTTTGCAGATATACGTATACGCTTTGTTGATTATCCAGAGGCACAGGAAGAAGAGGTGAAGATTATGTTGGATACTCTTTATACAGATGCTCCTGCGCTACCGGCAGATCAAACCAAGAAGCTGTATGAAGAAGTGCTGCAGGATTACCAGGACATCAAGACAAAGAAGGAGCGAAGCAAAGAGCTGAAGAAGAACCCTTATTTAAATGCCTTGCAGGTAAAATTTGCCTATGCTCTTACCTGCCACAAGGCACAAGGTGGGCAGTGGCCTGCTGTTTTTGTTGATCAGGGGTACCTGAAAGATGAGATGGTGAACGAAGAATTTGCCAGATGGCTTTATACCGCGATTACCCGCTCATCAGAAGAGCTTTATTTGCTGAACTTTAACCAACATTTATTAGTTGACTGACAAAAGAAAATATTAATTTGCATCGTTTTTGATGTAAGTCAAGTATAAGTGCTATTGCTGTAACCATAACCTTTTTATAAGATGAAAAAATTACTCCTATCTTTTGCTTTTGCCGGCCTTATAGCTGGTGGTGCTGTAGCTCAGGAAAAACCAAAAGCATCTGCCCCACAGGAGCAGGCTAAAAATGGCCCGGCCATTACTTTCGAAGAAACTGAGTTTAACTTTGGTGACATCACACAAGGTGATGTAGTGGAGCATACGTTCAAATTCAAAAACACAGGAACACAGCCACTTGTAATCGATCGCGTTGATGTTACTTGCGGTTGTACTACGCCAGCTTGGTCTAAAGAGCCAGTAATGCCTGGTAAAACTGGTTTTGTTACGGCTAAATTTAATAGTGCCGGTAAACTTGGTCAGCAGAAAAAAGCTATCACGGTACACTCTAACGCTGCCGAAGGTGCAAAATATGTATATATCGTAACAGATATCAAAACGAAAACTACTGCTAGTGCCCAATAAATAAAGCAGAATTCCTAAACAGAAAGAGCGGCTCCTGATATAGGAGCCGCTCTTTCTGTTTAGGACATATAAATGAACTAATTTTAAAGCTTAAGGTATGCAAAATAGAAGCGGCAGGTAAAAAATTATACCTACTGCTTCTCATTTCAAACATAATGCTTAGAAAGCCTTTGCGATTGCATAGAATAAGGCACCCCAGCCTACAATTAGCAAAACGCCACCTATAGGTGTGATAGCGCCCAGCCACGTGATTCCTGTAGCGCATAAGGTATAGAGGGAGCCAGAGAAAATAAGTATGCCCAGAAAAAAGCACCAGGCAGCAACCTGTAGTGCCGGCTGCTCCACTTTAAACAGCAGAAGCCCTACAGCCAGTAAAGCCAGCGTATGATACATCTGGTATTTTACAGCAGTTTCAAATGTATCTGTACGGCCAGAAGCCTGTAGCATGGGAGCTAGCGCGTGCGCACCAAAAGCACCGATGGCTACTGTCAGTCCGCCTAATGCGCTTGCTATAAGAAGTATAATTTTTTGGGTCACGTTAATACGATTAGTGCTTGTTCAGGTAGGCTATATATAGCTACACCAGATTCCACATGCAGTAAAATGCCCTGCAGCTTAGAAGGCATGCAGGTATGAAAAATTGCGCTAACTAGTTGGGCTACTTCCAAATTCAGGTGTAGGTCCAGCTATATTATTCTGCTTCTAAAGCCTCAATAACCTGCTGCTCAAACTCTTCCTGGCTATCGTATTGCGTAAACTCCAGCGTTTTTCCTGCTGCTTTTAACTGCGATACTACATCAAGGGCAACTACAAGTGGCTCAGCCTCTTTACCAATTAAGTTGGTGTCCCAGTTGGCGCCAACCAGAAGTTCATCGCCATACATGCCTACGCACCAGTTCTCCAAAAATTCTACCAGTGAGATTGATTCGGTTGTATAGCTCTTCCATTCATCTTCGGCACAGGCAGCGGCTCCTTCTTTTTCAGACCAAAAAAGTATAACTTCTGTGTCTTCGAATTCTGAAGAGCTGGAAGTAGCCCACGTATCGTCTTGGGTAAGCCCCCACACTTCTCCTGTTTCTACAACACGCTGAACAAAAGTTTTATATTGCTTTTCGATTTCTTCGGCATGCTCTGTCATAGTAATTAATCTTTAGGTGAATTAGATGATTTCTTAGCAAAGTAATCAATTCTACAGATAAATGTGCAATTGGATTTTACCACCACTGCTTTTAAAGCTCCTGAAACAGGTTAGGGTAATCAGAAATAATGCCGTCCACACCCATAGTCTTTAGCCGCTTCATATCCTGTAGATCGTTTACCGTCCATGGAATCAGCTTTATACCCAAGCGCTGTGTTGCAGCTACCATGGCAGGAGTAACCAGCTTATAGTACGGGCTGTAAATGGTAGGGGTGAAGCTTAAACGAGCAAGATTTTTATCAAGCCCATGCATATTCTCTACAAGAAGGGCTGTTTTAACAGCAGGATATTTTGAGTGCAGTACTTCCAGCGTACGTGGATCAAAGGACTGTATAATTACATAAGGCAGAATATCTTTTTCTTTGATAACAGCCATAATCAAATCTACAAATTCCTCTGGTGCAGGATGATATTTGCCATCTCCGTCTGGTGCAGATTTTGTCTCGATGTTATAAAACACCTGTTGTAACTGGTGCTGATGAATATACTGCTGTACCGAGTCTATAACCTCTGAAAGCAAGGGCTTATAAGTTTTCTGCAGCTGCTGTTTCGGGAATTTTGCGTAGAATTTAGACCCAGTATCAAAAGCTTTAATATGATTGTAAGGCAACTGGTAGAGAATATACTTAGCAGCATCTTGCTTAGGGATATCCTCTCCTGTAGCCAGCAACTCATGTTCCGCATTTATGAAGGGCTCATGTGATAGCAGCACCTGCCCGTCACGGCTAATATGTGCGTCCATTTCTAAGGTTGTAACTCCTAACTCTACTGCTTTTAACATGGCAGGTAAGGAATTTTCGGGTGCTAAACCCCGTGCGCCCCGATGCCCCTGCGTATCAAAAGCAGGAACTCCTGTATCAGAGGATGTAGACTTGGCCATATCAGACGGTTTGCAGCAGGATAACAGCAGACATAAAAGCAGGGAAGTCTTGTATAGCGTGTTCATGAGCAGCGATGGTATCAAAAATCAAATTTGACTTACTGCGCTGTATTTAGAAAGCCGGAAGCAGATTAATAATGATTTGATAATATCGAGATGCTCTTCCGCTGGGACAGCATTAATAAGCTGCGCTAGCGAAAGTGATCAGCTGCTATGTTTTGCTGTAGTCCCGTGCTCCGAAAATGCCGCTGCCTACCCTGATCATGGTACTGCCTTCAGCTACGGCCAAAGCCCAGTCAGAAGTCATTCCCATAGAAATCTCCTTAAAATAATCACTGGCAAAGAAATAAGTCGACTTGAGTCTATCAAAACAGCTCCGTAAATTTTGGAATTCCTGCCGTAGTTGAGACTCGTTATCAGTATTTGTTGCGATACCCATCACACCCGTAATGCTGATGTGTTTCATTTGCCTGTATTCCTCTGAAGCAAGCAATGCTTCTGCTTCTTCACACGACATGCCATACTTCGTCTCTTCATCAGCGATGGCTATCTGAAGCATACAATTGATAGGCAGTGTTCGGCCAAACATTTCTGCGCGTTTATTTATCTCAATCAGCAGTTTCAGGCTATCTACAGATTGGATGGTGTCGATAAACTCAGCTATATATTTTACTTTGTTTGTCTGTAAGTGGCCGATCAGGTGCCAGTTAATATCGTGTGGCAGTTGTGCATATTTATCAACTAGCTCTTGCACTTTGTTTTCTCCAAAAATGCGATGCCCCGCATCATAAGCCTCTTGAATGCGCTCTACAGGATGAGTTTTGGAAACTGCCACTAAGCGGCATGGTGTCTGGCGCAGCTGCTGATCAAAATAAAGTATATTCTCTTTAATACTCATAGTCTTTGGTTAGTTAGAGTGCGTTTACTTTGTAAAATTATTAAAAGCCGAAATCCTTAGTTCTGCTTAGCAAATAAGCTTCAGCAACAGCGTTAATCTTCCAGCACATTAGCCAGAAAAGTATTTTTGAGCAGGAGCCAAAGCAGCAAGAGCAGCAGAGCCCACTTCAAGTATACCTGGTAATAATCACGGGTATCACGGAAACGCTTTTCTGTTACTTCTGTTCTTTCTAATTTGTTTATGTTCCGGAATATCTCTTGCAGTGTTGTCTTGCTTTCAGCTCTGAAGAAACTGCCTTGCCCGATATCAGCTATTTGCCGCAAAGTAGTTTCATCCATTTGAGTTTCCACATACAGCGTTTTCCCTGATTCGTCTACATCGTAAGGTACTTGTCCGTCTTTGCCAATACCTATTGTATACAATTTAATGTTATAAGCATAGGCGAGTTGAGCAGCTAATTCAGGATCAAGGCTTCCGGCAGTGTTTTCCCCGTCACTGATTAAGATGACTACCTGGCTTTTTGCGCTGGAATCCCGCAAGCGGTTGATGGCTACGGCCAAAGCACTGCCGATAGCGGTACCATCATTTGCTATCATTTTAAAACCAATGGACCTGATGCTTTCACGCAACAGTTCATAATCGGTAGTGAGTGGAGCAAGGGAATAAGCGTCGCCAGCAAACACGACCATACCAATACGGTCCTGCACCCGTCCGTTTATAAAGTTCAGAGCAACCTCTTTGGCCGCCTCTAAACGGCTGGGTTCGAAATCACTTAACTCCATCGAGCCAGATACATCCAGAACCAGCACAATGTCTATGCCTTCAGCAGTAAGCTCTAGCTGTTCGTTCACTCGTTGCGGCCGAGCCAGCGCCACGAGCACCAGCAACACAAAAAGTAGAAAAATAAAGCGCGGTACAAAGCGCAGCAACGTGCTCCACTGCCAGGAATGCCTGCCTTCAAATAAAGCCAGGTCAAGCTTATTGCGCGTGTTGCGCCTAAGTATAGACTTTAAGAGCAACAGGATGGGGACAAGCGGCAAAGCATACAGAACAAGTGGGTACACCCATTCAAAAGACTTAAGCGTACTGTAGGTAAACCAATCGAGGCTCAGCCAGTCCCAAAGATCATCGGTTAAATCTAGCATTTTTGATTAATTCACGGTGTGTACGATAGCGGTCTTTTGCTACACGGCGCAGCATACTGAGGGCAAGGTTTGTTTCGCCTTCCGACTCTGAATGGAGGTTGCCGTAGATAGCTTTGTCGCAGATGCGCAGGGCCGTGTTTACTTCTTCATCGTTGTCGTAAAACTCAACTATTTCTTTCGTGGTAAACGAGTTTATAGCGCTACGTTCAAGTTTAGTAAGATAGTTTTTCCAGAGCGAAACACCCTTTTCTATACTTGCCGCCGCGCCTGATTTCTCGAAACGGTCTTTGTGTGAGTTAAAGCGGGAGGCAAAGTATACATGGTCTTTCCGCAGCCGGTACAGCTTGTAACGCCGCTTTATAGATTGACCGAATATGATCCAGATAAGGGCGATCAAGGTTACGGATGCAAACACCCACAGCAGAAGCTCAGGCCAGTTAAAACGTTCCTCCACAGTAGCCAGCCGTAGGTCAGCTTTTACCTGAAGTGGCTCTTCCACCTGCTGCACTAATTGCTGCAAATGCACGGTTTTGGCTTTGGCGAATACTTTAAGTGTATCTCTCTGGTGTAGTATAAAAACAGGCAATGCCAGTTGCTGATTGGCATATGTCTCAAACGTCCGTAGCGTATAAACGGCACTATCTTTACTAATGCCGTTCTCGGTGCTAGTAGGGTAGTAATTTTTTTGTACCAGTTCAAATGGCGTAAAGTTATACTTCTCTGATGGAAGTATAACTTCTTGTGTAGCTGGGTGTTTAAATACTAAGCTATACTGCACCAGTTCCCCGATTTTGATGGTGTCCCGGCTAAAGCTGCCTGATGGCTGCTGTTCCTGCTGGCATTTTGCAGCGGCAGGCCACAAGTATAGTAGAGAGAGAAATAAAACTAATTTACGCACTTTTCTTCGTAGACTTATTGCGGAGCCTGAACAGGTTTACGAGTTGCGGCACGTAATCCTCGTCGGTTTCGATGGCAAGATAATTAGCCTGGTATTTCTGGCAAAGGCGCATGAGGTTATCCTGGTTGTTTTTATAATCTGCGTGGTAGCTTCTCCTGAATTCTTCGCTTGAGGTGTTTAACCAAAGGGTCTGACCTGATTCTTTATCAAGTATGGGAACGATGCCCATAGGCGGTAGTTTATGCTCGCGCATATCCAGCAAGTGGAGCACTATCAGGTCGTGGCGCCTGGCCAGCATGCTTAGTTCCTTCTCATAGTTGTTGTCAATAAAATCGGAGAGGAGCAGGATGATACTCCGGCGCTTTATAATATCTAGAGTAAGTTTTATACCTGTCGCTAAACCTGTTTTACGTGATTTTGGCACAAGTTCATTTAGCGCCTTGATAATAGTATAAGCCTGCTCGATGCCTTTTGCTGGCTTTATATACTTCTCTTTCTGATCAGAAATGCAAATGATGCCGATCTGGCTTTGTTGCCTTGCGGCAGAGAGTGCCAGTACACCGCATATTTCTTTGCCTATATCGAGCTTTTGTTGCGCGCCTGTTCCAATGGTTTGAGAGGCACTCACATCAAGCATCAAAAAAACAGACTGTTCTTTTTCCTCTCGGTACGTTTTCACAAAAGTACCATGCCCTTTGGCGCTCACATTCCAATCTATAGAGCGTACATCATCGCCATACTGATAAGCACGCACATCATCAAACTCCAGTCCAGTGCCTTTAAAAACAGAGTGGAAGTCTCCTTGCATTTGCGTGGTGATAGCCTTGCGAATCCGAATTTCATACTTGCGAAGCTTCTTGACAAGCTCTTTCATGGGCAGCTGCAGTTACGTCCGATTTTAAAATTATGATTTAATCTCGTAAATTTCACTTGTGAAAAGAGTTTTATACATAATATTCTGTTTCGGCCTGCTAAGCTGCCAAAACCAGAAAGAGCAACTACCTGTAAATATGATACCTCAGGATAAGATGGTCAGGATATTAGCAGATATTCATACTACAGAATCCATTATTGAAGGCAATGTCATGTATCCAGATACAGCCTTGATGGTGTTTAACCAGCAGCAAGCGCTTATTTTTGAACGTTATGGCGTTTCTAAAGAGCAGTTTAAGGAGACTTATACCTATTACCTAAATAACCTGAAGCAAATGGATGCGCTCTACGAAACAGTAGTAGATACGCTTAGTTTGCGCGAAACAAAAGCCAACCCTGACAAAGGCTCGGAAGAGTTAAGCCAATAATACTGCTGCTCTTCCTGCCATATCAGGTAAAAGGTTATTTCAGCTTGCTTCCGTTCGGGACAGTAGCCGCTGGCTGAGCTAAAATGATAGCACCTTCTTCGTCTTCAAAGCCTGTTACCAAGATTTCAGACATAAATTTACCAATCTGTTTCTTCCCCAGATTGGTGACACAAAGCACCTGCATGCCCACCAGTTCTTCTTTTGTATAGCGTGCTGTTATTTGGGCGCTAGTTTTTTTTATTCCCAAAGGACCAAGGTCTACAGTTAATTTGTACGCGGGGCGTCTGGCTTCCGGGAATTCATCTGCTGCGACAATAGTGCCTACGCGAATATCTGTTTGTTCAAAGTGCTGCCATGTAATAAGCTCTATGGCTTCAGAAGGTGCTGTCATTTCATTATTAAGTAAGTTGGGTGTGATATTAACAAATACTTCAGCCCCAGGCAAGCTTAACGACTTTTGCCATGTCTAAATTGCGCCAAAAGCGATACAAGAAGCCATTCCAGAAACATAAGCCAAGCGCCCTCGTAATTCTTTGCAAAAGTACTTGCACTTTTTCTGTGTGCGTACATCATCTATCAGAAAGAAGAAAACTATGAAACGAGCAAGCGGAGCCACCTTACCCATTTGGACAAGCCACACAAACCTGCCTCTGACACAACCCCTACTAGAAAACCTTACCTGCGATGTATGTGTTGTGGGAGCGGGTATAGCAGGATTAACAACGGCTTATCAGCTTTCGAAAGAAGGTAAGCGCGTTATCGTACTGGAGTCTAATAGTATAGGAGGTGGTGAAACGAGCCGCACAACGGCTCACCTTTCTAATGCGCTGGACGAACAGTATTATAACCTGATAAAGATGTTTGGGAAAGACGGTGCCCGCCTCGCCTGCCAAAGCCATGCACAGGCCATTGATAAAATAGAAGCAATATCGAAGGAAGAAAATATTGACAGTGACTTTGCCCGTGTTGATGGGTACCTTTTTGCTACCAACCAGGAAGAACAAGAAAAGCTGATGCAGGAACTTGAGGCGCTGCAACAAATTGGATGGCATGATGTAGTTCTGCGCAAGAAAGCCCCTTTACCGTCACTAACTGATCTGCCATGCCTGCATTACCCCAACCAGGGGCGTGTGCATATAATGAAATACCTGACAGGGTTGGCGGAGGCCATCACGAACCAGGGTGGACAGATTTTCACGGGTTCGCATGTAGCGGAATTTCAGGAAGGGACTGTAGCTACTGTGGTAACCGTAGACGGACACACTGTTACAGCCAACCATTTAGTAGTAGCTACTAACACGCCAGTCAACGATAAACTTACCATGCATACCAAACAAGCACCTTATAGAACTTATGCCATAGGCATACAGGTGCCTAAAGATTCTGTGCCGGATGCTTTGTACTGGGACATGAAAAATCCATATCATTATATAAGGCTTCAAAAGGAAACAGATGCGGATGCACAACATGATGTCTTGATTGTGGGAGGGGAGGATCATAAAACTGGCCAGCATGACAATCCTGCTGAATGCTTTATGGAGCTTGAACGCTGGACAAGACTTAAATTTCCGATGAGCCAGGAGGTACTGTACCGCTGGTCAGGGCAGGTGTATGAACCAGTTGATGGTTTAGCCTATATCGGACGAAATCCGGGCTCTCCAGATAATGTTTACATTTCCACCGGCGACTCCGGGCATGGTATAACGCACGGTACTATTGCAGGCATGTTGATCACAGACTTAATTATGGGGCGCCAAAACCCTTGGGCCAGCTTGTATGACCCGGCCAGAGTTAGTCTGAACTCACAGGCGGTAGGAGAATTCATCAAGGAAAACCTGAACGTGGCTGCACAAATGAAAGATTATGTGACAGCAGGCGAAGTGGAAGATGCCATGCAGGTAATGCCGGGAACGGGACGCATCATGCGGAAAGGGTCTACCAAAGTAGCTGTATACTGCGACCAGGAAGGGGTGAGGCACCAATGCTCGGCTGTATGCCCGCATATGGGCTGCTTGGTTAGTTGGAACAGTGTAGAAAGCTCCTGGGACTGCCCATGCCACGGCTCACGATTTGATCCATTTGGCAAAGTGGTAACCGGGCCTTCTAAAGAAGATTTAGGACCTGCCAATTAGCATAATAAAGGCAGCTCAAGCTATTACCTGTAGCTTAAGCTGCCTTTATACTTATTGATAAGCTTCGAGCTCCTGCAGACGAGTGTCTATGGCAGCAGCCCATATTTTTTCCTCTTCTTTATTCAAGCCATGTTTGCAGGCACTATCAAAGGCATCCTGTTCTGCTTTCCATTTACTAAAAGCTAAAGATACGACACTGTTAAGGCTTGTCTTCACAGAAGTGCAGCTAAGTTTCTGTAAATCACGGCGTAATTGGCGGGCGTGCACTTCTGTAAGATCGAAATGAAGCTGCTCATGCACCAGTAATTTCTCTGACGCTTTGTTTTTGCTCCACGACTCACTAGGTAAAAATACACAATTCACTACGTAGGTATAGCTGTTGTCTTTACACTTGGCATTAACAGCCAGATTTGCGGCAGTGAGGGCATGATGCGGGTTTGTATCATCAGGCTGCCCCTTGAAATCATCCCAAGACAATCTTCTGGTTGTAGACCAGATAACTTGTTCTTTAATAGAACTTTCTGATGAGCTGGTTACAGCATTACTAACAGGAGCAGGCAAACTTGCAGACTCACGTGGCGTAACCATGAGAAGCAATATTCTTGCCCACAAGGACAGGAATAGGGTAAAAGTAAACATGTGAACTCGGCTAAAAGTTGAAATCAGTTTCTAATACGGCAACAGCCGCTAAAAGCAAAAAGTGCCAAAGATTTGTACTTTACCTTACTTTTAATCGGTTACTAAGTGCCCGGAAGCGCCAAGCCAGCAAAACCGCCGCTACAGAAAGCCCGATCAATAAGCCTAACCAGATGCCATTCACACCGTAATCTGCTTTAAAGCAAAGGTAATACCCTATTGGCAGACCAATCACCCAGTATGCAAGTAACGAAATTAAACTTGGAATCCTAACATCTTCTAAACCTCGCAAAGCACCCAAGCCAACTACCTGTACACCATCTGAGATCTGAAAAATAGCAGCTATAATCAGTAAGCCGGAAGCAAGCTGTATCACTTGTGGGTCATCGATATAAAGCATCGGAATGAGTTCGTTGCAGAGCACCATTAAAAGGCCGCTGCACGTCATAAATATGGCTCCCATGGCCAGGTTGCTATAGCCTGCCATCCGCATGGCCCGGAAATTACCAAGTCCTTTTTGATTGCCTACCCGTATGGTAGCTGCGGCTGCAATACCACTTGCCATCATATAAGTGACAGATGCAACATTTATCGCTATCTGGTGGGCAGCCAGCTCTATTGCCCCTAACCAGCCTATCATTACCGCAGAAAAACTAAAGGCCCCCATTTCAAAAATCATTTGCCCTGATATAGGTAAGCCTAATTTGAAGATGCGGTACATGTGTATAAAAGACAGGTGGCGCAGGCGAAGAAAATGGCGGTATACATCAAACTTCTTAGCATATAGCACCCAGCCAGCCATAGTAATAGCCATTACTACCCTTGATATGAGCGTTGCCCAACCTGCACCAACCAAACCCATGGGCTCAAAGCCCCACTTACCGAATATAAAAAGGTAGTTTAAAAATACATTTAAGGCATTAGCAATAATTGATATATACATCGCCTGTTTAGTAAGCGAAAGTCCCTCAGCAAACTGGCGGAATGCCTGAAAAACCATGAGCGGCACCATCGACAGAAACAGGATGTTAATGTAAGGTATAGCTAAGTCTACCACGTTGGGTGGCTGGTCCAGCAAAGTGATGTAGGGAGAAAGGAAGTAGCCGGCTATAAAAAGGAGTATCCCCAGAAGCACATTAGATACCAAACCATTCAGTAAAAGAAGAGAGATGCGGGTATAGTTTCTGCGGCCGTCAGCAGCGGCAATCAAGGGTGTGATGCTGTAGGAAATTCCAAGGCCGAAGACAAGCGTAATAGTAAAGATACTGTTGCCTAAAGAGGCCGCTGCCAACGGAAGCGTTCCAATCTGCCCCACCATCAAGCTGTCGAAAACGCTGACAAGTATATGCCCTAGCTGGCTTAGTACAACTGGATAGGCAAGCGTAAAATTTTTGGCAAAGTTTTCTTTATAGGTAGCGGTTTCCATGCAGCTGCACTAGTCATTTTTGTTTGGCTGCAAAATTAGAAGAATTAACTTACAACCGCTGCTATAACTGCTGATTCAGATGTATTGGCTTAGATTACAGCGTTTCTTCCTCTGGTATCTTATTAACATGAAGCTATGCTATACATGATTGCATAAAATTTATGCTTGCAAGATTATATGCGAACTGACTTAAACCTATACTTGAAGGAAGCTAATTTTCTAAAGATCATATTCTTTTAATCAGGTTATACTATTGATGGATAGCTTTTGCTTGTATATATAGGGAGAATCGGCATCAATGTTTTATTAAAGTTGATTATTCAGGATGAAGTAAGAGCAGTAAACCTTGGCGAAGTCGCCTCAGAGCATCTTCTAGTCGTGGTGTCTCAACGGCAAACGACATACGTGCATGACCAGGAGCACCAAAATAATCACCCGGAGAAAGTTCTAAATTGTAGCAGGTGCGGAGATAGCGGCATAAATCTATACTTGTAAGTAAAGTTTCGCCAGTTATACTTGTGCGATTTAGGTAATGGCTGAAGTCAGGGAAGAAGTAGTATGCACCATCCGGCAAGTAATACTTAACCTCAGGTATGATATCTAATCCCTGCCGCATCACCTCCCGGTTGTGTTGCAGAACCTCCTGCATTGCTGGCAACAGCTTTTCTTTGCTTTCTATCGTAGCCTGTGCTGCATCCTGTACAAACTCGCTCACCCCTGACATGGTGGCATTCTGAAAATCAACACACTTGGTGATTAGCGCTTCCGGCCCAAGTATAAAGCCCAACCGCCAGCCAGACATTGCAAAAGACTTTGAAAAACCGTTTACAACGATGGTTCTTGCTGCTTTTGCCCCTTGGCAGGAAAGGATAGAAGTAACAGGGTTGCCGTAAGTAACAAGGTCGTAAATTTCATCTGATAGCACGTATAGGTTCTGAAAATCCTTTGTAACCTCCAGCAGCGCCTCTAGTTCTTGCTGACTGTATGTTCGGCCTGTGGGGTTGCCAGGGTTCGTTAGTAAAAGTATACGGGAACGCTCGGTAAGGGTGTTACGCAGCATGTCTGGTGTCAGTTGATAGCCCTCTTCCAGCTTTGTAGGCAGCGGCACTAAGGTGCCACTGTTATACTTCAGTAACTCATGAAATCCAAACCATGCCGGTGTAGGTACCACCACTTCATCGCCCTGGCGTAGCAAAATGGTGAACAGGTTGTAGAGCGCCTGCTTAGTACCCGGAGTTACAAGCACCTGCGCTGGCTCAATGGCTATACCTTCTGCTTTATACTTTTGGCTGATAGCTTTACGAAGCGCAGGAGTGCCCTGCGTGGGGCCGTAAAAGGTTTTGCCTTCCTGTAGCGCTTTTATAGCGGCCTCTGTGGCAGCTTCAGGGCTTTTGAAGTAACTTGATCCGGCGGCAAGCGAAATAACTTCCATGTATCTGGTATAGGTGTTATACTTAGGTTTACAATAGTAAAGAACAATTGAAATCGTAATCCTTTAAAAAAAACATCAGCAAGTATAAACATAATGATTTATACCTGCTGATGTAAAGAAGGAATGCTGCTTATACTTTATCGAACGGAAAAAAGTACGTCTGCAAATTTTTTCTGCCCATCATAGAAAACAGTCTCCACCTCAAAGCCGCAGGTACCCGCCAGCTCCTGAATAGAGCTTAAACTATACTTGTGTGAGTTTTCTGTGTGTATGGCCTCCCATGCATCAAAATGAAAAGTTTGCCCTGTTTCTTTGATTGCCACATCCTGATCAATTTTACTTACTAGGAAGCTGCGCATAACGCCTTCACCCGGGTTGTACATGGCATAATGGTAAAACTGTTCAACATCAAAATCCCCGCCTAGCTCCCGATTGATGCGGTGCAGCAGGTTTAGGTTAAAGGCTGCCGTAACGCCTGCTGCATCGTTATAGGCATCAAGTATAGTTTCAGGATCTTTACGCAGGTCTACGCCCATCAATAAGCGGTCGCCGGGTTGCAAGAAGCTACGGACACGCTGTAAAAAAGCTATACTTTCGCTTGTTTCAAAATTGCCGATGTTCGACCCTAGAAACAAAACAACTTTGCGCTCTGATTTATTTTCCTGAAGCCACTCCAGCGCCTTAAAATACTCGCCTACTACTGCTTCCACGTTTACTTGCGGCAGCTCAGTTCTGAGGCTATCGGAAAGCTGCTGCATGGCATCACCTGAGATATCAACAGGTACATAATCAAATAATTGCTGCTGCTTTGCCAGCTCTTGAATAAGTATTTTTGTTTTCAGCGCATCTCCGGCACCTAAATCAATTAGGTGAAAGAAGCCTTCACGGGAGAACTGCTGCGCCATGGCTTCCCTGTTTTCCGTCAGTACTTCAAACTCACTGCGGGTAAGATAGTATTCCGGCAAATCCATGATCTGTTGAAACAGCCTGCTCCCCTGGCCATCATAGAAATAGCGGGAGGGCAGGTGTTTCTGTCTTCTGCTTAATCCTTCTGCCACGTCCTGTGCAAAGGCAGCTATATCGTTTGTCCCGTCCTCTTTGCGACTAAGGTCTACCATGGGTTCTACTATTGTGTTCATCAAGTATAAAATTATCTGTTAGCCAGCCTGATACCATTGTATTGCCAGCGCTTATCCGGGTGAAAGAAATTACGGTAAGTAGGGCGGATATGGCTTTCTGAAGTAGCGCAGGAGCCGCCACGGAGCACCATCTGGTTTAGCATAAACTTTCCGTTGTATTCGCCTATTGCTCCTGGTGCTTTTTCAAAACCGGGGTAAGGGTGATAGGCACTGTAAGTCCATTCCCATACATCGCCGTATAGCTGTTGCAGACCATCGGTGTCGGGGTCTGCCGCAACAGGCTCCAATATACCACTCTCTATAAAATTGCCTGTTGCAGGAGGGTAGACCTGCGAAGCAGCTTCCCATTCAAACTCTGTTAACAGGCGCTTACCGGCCCAGTTCGCATAAGCATCAGCCTCATAAAAACTTATGTGACACACTGGTTCATCCGGATCTACTTTTTCCAAGCCATGCATGGTATACCGATGCCACTCATTTTCCTGCTTCACCCAGTATAAAGGAGCCTGCAACTGATCCCGGTTAACTAGCGCAAACCCTTCGTCCAGCCAATGTCTGAAATCACTGTAGCCTCCGTCGTTCATAAATGCCAGGTACTCCCCGTTAGTCACTAGTCTGTTCATTATCTCGAAATCCTGCACCAACACCTCGTGCACGCCTAATTCATTATCAAAACAAAACTCATCGCCCGTATAGCCAATTTTATACTTGCCCCCCGGCACTTCCAGAAATTTCGCCTCAACCGCACCTAAAGCTTTTTTAGGAACAGCTCTTGGTGTATAGACAGGCAGCATGGGGTTGGTGCTCAGGATATACTTAATATCAGTGATCAATAATTCCTGGTGCTGCTGTTCGTGCTGTAGTCCCAGCGCCAAAACAGGTTGCAACTCTTCGAATACACGATCATCAATGGTATGGAGCAACTGCTGCATGTGTTTATCTACGTACTGGCGGTAGGCATAAATGTCACGCAGTGGAGGGCGGGTGAGGGTGCTGCGCTGGTCGCGCTGCACACGGCTGCCTACTGCGTTATAGTAAGAGTTAAATAAATAGCTGAACTGTTCATGAAACACTTTATAGCCCGGCAGGTAAGGTGTTAAGACAAAGGTTTCAAAGAACCAGCTGGTGTGAGCCATGTGCCATTTAGGCGGACTCACATCAACAATAGGCTGAACTACTGTGTCTTCAGGTTCTAAAGGCTTACAAATAGCTTCGGTATAGCCACGTACATACTCATATTGCCGCAAGATGCCTTGTGATGCTGGTGCCGTAAGAGTGCTCATACAGAAATGTTTTAGGTGCGGGATATATTTTTAACAACAAGTAAAGCGGCTTCAGGTTATTTGCGAAAGAACATTTTCCAGAGTTTAACTGCCTTTCTTCTTTCTAGCTAATGCATAATGATTGAACTGAATACTGGGATAGGAGCCGTTTAGTTATACTTTGTTCTTCATCTACGTCAGTTTTAGTCAGATTGGTTTTATATTGCCACAACAAGCCAATTTAACATGAGTCTTCACCTTAGTTACAGCCGCCATACTTTGCAATTTAAATTTGATGCCCGCACCTCTCGGGGGGCTATATCGGAACATGAGGTGTATTATCTTAAAGTTTACAACCCCACAGATACATCCTTGTATGGCATAGGCGAGTGCGCACCTTTAGCTGGCTTAAGTATAGATTACCGGCCGGACCTGGAGCAAAAGATTCAGGAAGTGGTAAAACTCGTAAATGAGCAGCAAGTTCCGCTTGATGCAGGTCGTGATTTGCCTGCTGATTTACTTTCGTTAGAAGCATGGCCTGCTTTAACATTCGCGCTAGAAACTGCTTTACTGGATTTGAAGCATGGCGGTAACAGGAAATTGTACCAAAATAGCTTTAGCCAAGGCGAAGCAGGAATACCAATAAATGGCCTGGTTTGGATGGGTGACATAGCTTTTATGCAGGAACAGATTGAGAAAAAGCTAAAGGACGGCTATACTTGCCTGAAACTTAAAATTGGCAGCCTTAATTTCATGACTGAGCTGGAACTATTGCAAGGCATACGTGAGGTGGCAGGTCCTGAAGCCCTAACTATCAGAGTGGATGCGAATGGCGCATTCAGCCCTCAGGAGGCTTTCAAGAAATTAGAGCGCTTGGCGAAGTATGAACTGCACTCAATTGAGCAACCCATTAAGCAGGGGCAGTGGGAGGAGATGACGCAGCTTTGTAAGTATACTCCCGTGCCCATTGCACTGGATGAAGAGCTGATAGGGGTGCGGCAGCCACAGCTAAAAGAAGACCTGCTGAGAAGTATAAATCCTCAGTTCATTATACTTAAGCCAACGCTGGTAGGCGGGCTGGCGGAAAGTGCGCAATGGATAGGTATGGCAGAGGCGAGAGGCATAGGCTGGTGGCTCACATCTGCCCTGGAGTCTAATATTGGCTTGAATGCCATCAGTCAGTTTACCGCTCAATATAACATCAACATGCCACAGGGGCTCGGAACAGGCCAGCTTTATACGAATAACATTAGCTCTCCGCTAAAAATAGAACAGGGCGAGCTGTGGTATAAGCCTGAACTGCAACCCTGGGGTGAAGTATAAAGCTGCACATAGGATTAACCCATACTTGCACTAGGCAACATTAGTTGTTTTTATGAGCAGCTTACGGTATTTGGTGAATATGCTCGATTTAGAAACAAAGCCGAGATACGTCTCCCCCCGCAGCACGGGTAGATTCCAGGCTCCAGACTCATCGAACTTTTTCATAACGCTCGCCATGCTGTCGTCATATTGTACAATGGCAGGCGGCTTTATCATAAGCTCGGCCACTTTAACAACATTGTATTTTTCTGTTTTGAACATAATTTCCCGCACATTTTCAAGCAAAAGCACACCTGCAAGTTTTTTATCGGCGGTTACAACAGGAAATAAGTTTCGGCGGGAGCAGGCAATCAGTTGAACCAACTCGCCCAAAGTAGCATCTGGTGCTATAGGTTGAAACTCCGTCTCAATCAGATGACTTATTTTCATGATGTGCAGAATCGTCCTGTCTTTGTTAGGCGTTAGCAGCTGTCCTTTCTGAGCTAATTTCTTGGTATCGAGTGAGTACGGTTCAAAATACTTCACCATGGCGTAAGAGCTAGCAGCAACTACCATCAGCGGAATCATTAAAGTATAGCCTCCGGTAATTTCAGCAATAAGGAAGACCGCCGTTAGAGGGGCGTGCATTACGCCGCTAAGAATACCTGCCATGCCAACCATGGCAAAACTGCTGGTTGGCAGGTTGCTGATGTTTAAAAGATTTACAATACGAGCGAAAAAGAAGCCGGAGCAGGCACCCACAAACATAGAAGGAGCAAAGTTGCCTCCGTTACCACCCGAAGCAATGGTGATGGTAGTGGCAAAAACTTTTACGAGTGCCAACGCCCCCACAAAACCCAGTATCAGCCATTCGTTCGTGCCAAAAAAAGCCAACCAGCTATCCTGTAATAATTGTGCAGCGTTCTCAGACTCTAAAAGCAGAATGCTGTCATAGCCTTCGCCGAAAAGAGGCGGAAAAAGCATGATGAGCAGGCCCAGTAACATTCCTCCAACCAACGCCCGTGGGTAAACTTTTGCTTCGTAGGCTTCAAAATGCTCTTCTATCAGCAGTACCATGCGTGTATAGTATACTGACATCATACCGCATAGAATGCCGAGTAGCACATAAAAAGGCACGTGTTCAGCAGCAAAAATTTCGCGTTGGCCAATGTAAAAGAGAACATCCTCCTGCAGGATAATTTTAGAACAGAGTGCCCCAACAACTGCCGATATTATCAGCGGAATAAAAGCAGAAATACTGATATCGGTTATAAGAACTTCGATGGCAAACAGAACACCGGCAATAGGGGCATTAAAAACAGCAGCAATACCAGCAGCGGCACCCGAGGCAAGCAACAGGGTTCTGTCGCGGTAGTTGAGGTGATATTCGCGCCCGTAATTAGAGCCAATGGCAGAACCCGTTACCACAATAGGAGACTCAAGTCCGGCAGAGCCACCAAAACCAGCTGTAATGGCACTCGTAACCACATGCGAGTACATCTTATGCCGCTCCACCATACTTGACTTTTGGGAAATGCTATAAAGTATATTAGCCGTACCACGCCCGATTCCTCTCTTAAAGAACAATCGCACTACCAGCACTGTGAGTAAAATCCCAATCATAGGGAACACCACGAGCCAGTATGGCTGGTCGAGTAGGCGATTACCATATGCCAGCAGGACATGAATGTAGTGCACCATAGTCTTTAACACGACAGCGGCAAGACCGGCTGTAAGGCCAATCAACACACTGGAGATGAGCATGAACTCTCTGTCGGAGGTGTGGCGGCGCAGCCACAGCAGGGGAATTTTAGTTTTCTTGTAGGAGTAGGACATTTCAGATTTAAAGCCTGAAAATAAAATTTTCGGTGAAACGTAAAATTAGGAAGAACATTACCCACACCCAATTAAAAGCGCATTGTTTTTGCATGTATTTTGCTGATAAATATTTAGTTGCAGCCCAACCTGAAGATGCATTTTGCTGTTTATATATAGTTGTGGTTAGGCTGATGCCGCAAAAGAGACATTAATTATGAATAAAAGTATAAATCAACAGATGTATAATCTTGTTCTACCGGAACAACATGGCCCTTTTGATATCATAGGCGATGTGCATGGCTGTTTTAATGAGTTAGTTGAATTACTTAAGCGCCTGCATTATACTGTAGCATTTAATGAAGCTGAAGCGAAATTTGAAATCTCACACCCGGCAGGTCATAAAGCTGTGTTTGTAGGTGACTTGGTTGATCGTGGTCCGAACTCTCCGGAGGTACTGCGGCTGGTGATGGATATGGTAGAGCAGGAGATGGCTTTTTGCGTTAGCGGCAACCATGATGATAAACTACTGCGCATGCTGAAAGGCTGTAACGTGAAGGTAAGGCATGGTCTGGAGCTCACCAAGGCGCAACTGGAACGATACAACAGTGCATTTATCTCCCGTGTTATGCGTTTTCTGGACGGCTTGCCGCACCATATTATTTTAGACGAAGGCAGGCTGGTTGTAGCACATGCCGGACTGGAGGAAAATCTACACGGAAAAAATTCTAAGGGCGTGCGTGCGCTTTGCCTTTATGGCCCCACCTCCGGCGAAACAGATGAAAAGGGTTTACCAATTCGCCTGGATTGGGCAGCAGACTATTGCGGAGAGGCTATTGTAGTGTATGGCCATACTCCTGTTCACCAGCCCTGGTGGCGCAACAATACCTTGAATATTGATACAGGATGTGTTTTTGGAGGTAAACTAACGGCACTCACATATCCCGACCATATTATCACCTCTGTAGATGCTTTCGGTGAGTATGCGTCTTCTGTAAGACCTTTCGTAAAATATTCTGCTGAAGCTTCTTGAGGCACATTAATTAAACTCTTCCTTCTTGTCCGCTTCCTGTTTCTTATCTTCCTTATCCAAGTATTCTTTAAATTCTTTGATTTCCGTTTTCTTCCAGAACGGAATTTTTTTTAACACGGCCGTTCTTGTGATGGCATGCGCTGCAACAGGCGACGTAACTAAGGTAAAGAAGAGAATAGCCAGAATTTTGAGCATGATCTCAGGATCATTAAAGTAAATGCCAATTCCAAGCACAATCAACCCCATGCCCAACGTGGCACCCTTGGTAATGGCAGACATGCGTGTATAGAAATCTGGCAGTCTCAACAAGCCAATAGATGCTACCAGCATAAAAAACACGCCAGCCAGTATACAGATACTGCTGATGATCTCCTGAACAAAATTAAGATCTATATCCATGGGCAATTATCTTCTCAGCATGTAATAGGTAAAGGATATGGAACCCAGAAAACCGAATAGCGACAGAATCAACGCGACATCTATCAATTCAAAGTCTCTGGTCAGTTTACTGTAGATCACTATGATGCCGATCACGTTGGCCACAATCAAGTCAAAAGCAGTAATACGGTCCAGCAGGCTTGGCCCCATAGCAAAACGAATTGCTGCCAAAAGCAGACAGATGCCTAACACGAAAAAAGCGATTAAAAGTGTAGTATCGAAAATGTTCATCTGGTTATCTCTAAAATTCGTTTCTCAAAGCCGTTTTTCAACTCCAATTTTATATCCTCTATATTCTCATCGGCAGCATACAGCAAGTGTACGTAAAGCTTGGTTCTGTCTTCAGAAACATCCACACTTAGGGAGCCGGGCGTAAGGGTTAGCATATTAGCTAACAAGCTTATTTCTACATCTGTGGAGGCTTTCAGTGGTAAGGCAATTATAGCCGGATTCATAAAATAGCGGGGCGTGATGATGTCATAGGCTATTTTCAAATTAGCCATAATAAGCTCTTTCAGGAAAAAGAAAGATAAGCCGACCACTTTCGGTATTTTTCTGAAATAACTCTTATTGTAGAGAGCCGCACTTAACCACAACAGCATAAAAACGACAAAAAAAACAAGTAAGCTATTAAAAGCCGTAAAATGCAGCCAGTTCAGCTGTGTAAAAAACAGGTTCACGGCAAAAGCTGCAATCACAAAATGAATTAAAAAAGTTTTCATGGCTAAAGCTTAGTTTTATTTTAGTACGGCATTGATGTATGTTTCGCTGTGGAGCAACTGTTCAGCAGCTTGTTGAGATAGCTCTATGAATGGCTCTGCATAAACACCTAGCGCAAGTATAGCAACCAGTAATAACAGCATAGGCACCTGTAACATGCGCTGAAACTGCTTAACAGGTGGCGTGTTAGTCGGCTGCACCTTTAAAAATACATGGTGCCAAATTTTTGTCAGATAAATAAGCGTTACAAGCCCGGCTGCCAGCGAAAGACCTGCTAACACATAAAAGCCAGCATCAAAACCAGCTCTGGCTAACATTAATTTTCCCCAAAATCCAGAAAAGGGTGGAATACCGGCTAAAGACAAGGCAGAAACGAAATAGATGATCGCTACCAAGGGCTGCTGCTTATACATTCCACCCATGTTGCGAATATTGAATGTGCCCTGCTGCTGTGCGACAGCTCCTCCAATCATGAACAGATTCGTTTTCACGAGCATGTTGTGAATTATAAAATAGATAGAACCAGCAATGGCCAGTGGAGTGGATATGGCCAGCCCCATCAGCATATAACCTATTTGACTGACGATACTATAAGAGAGTATTTTCCTGTAGTCGTTGTGCGAAGCAGCCCCAATAACGCCTATAACGATAGTTAAACCGGCCATCACTAGTAGAACATACCCCGTAAAGCCCGTTTCAACGTTAAAAATGAGGGTAAACAAACGGAGCAGTACGTAAAGTCCAATTTTAGTGAGAAGGCCTGCCATGATGGCCGATACAGCGATAGGAGGCGTAGGATAGGAGGCAGGAAGCCAGAAGAACAAAGGGAAAGCACCTGCTTTGATACCTATACTCACAATAAAGAACATGCCAGCCACCACAAACAAGCCCTGCATGTGTGGCATCTGCTCAGCCTGAACAGCTATTTGAGCCATATTCAGGGACCCAACCATGCCGTAAATGGTTCCAATGCCCACCAAAAGCAAACCTGAGGCAATCAGGTTTATAGTAACGTATTTTAAAGCTCCTTCCAGCTGCTGTTTGGTACCGCCAATGGTAATCAGTACAAACGCACAAATCAGCAGAATTTCAAACCATACATAGAGGTTAAATAAATCTCCGGTTAGTAATACACCGCCTATGCCCATCTGCATGATCAAAACAACAGGGTAATAGCCGTACTGAATGCGCGGCTTGTCCAGGTCGTAAAAAGAGTAGAGCGTAACGGCCAGCGCTGCCAAAGAGCCCGCCACGAGCAACAGACAGCTTAGCAGGTCAGCGATAAGGGTTATTCCAAACGGAGCTGTCCAGCCGCCAATTTGTATGGTAACTATACCGTACTGCACTACATGCTTTGATAGCCACAAAGCACTGCCTATCAGGCTGAGTTGCGCTACCAGAGCTATGATTTTCTGGCTAAGCACGGCGCGCCAGCAGAAAATGCAAAGTATAGCACCCACAAATGGGACTAGTATCGGCAAAAGTAAAAGCAGGTTATCCTGTAACTGCATCTGCATTAGTTTTCAGTTGAATCAATTCGGTCTGTATGGTTTAAATCATCTATATCGTCTGTGCTGGTAACCTGATAAAGGCGCTTTACCAGCACAATGGCAAAAGCCTGTAGACCAAACCCGATGACGATGGCTGTTAAGATCAAGGCTTGTGGTACAGGGTCAGCGAATGGCTCCAGCGCTACGTCTGCATTACCGGGTATAATGGCACTCTGCTGGCGTGTAAGACGCCCGATGGCAAAAACATACAGGTTGCTGGCCAGCCCAAACACCATCAACCCAACGATAAATTTAAAGAGATGACGGTGCAATATTAAGTATAGCGAGGCTGCGAAAAGCAAGCCCACTGCTATGGCAAATAGTAAATCCATGTTGTTATTCTTTAGACATAACCATGACAATCTTGAGAACGACAGCAGACACGAGCAAATACACTCCGATATCAAATAGAAGGGGAGAACCTATTTTGCCGATCAGCGGCAATTCAGTTTTAGCCCATACTCCTGTAAGAAAATCTATTCCGCCCAGTAAAGGAATAATACCTGCCAGCAGTGACAAGGACATACCTACAGGAATGATATGGAGTGGCTCGATAATAAACTGCTTCACCAGCACCTTGTCTGCGTCTGGACGTGAGTACCACGGAATTAAGCCACGTAAGCGGTAGCCGACGTTGCGTAAAGTATAGCTCCACTTCGACTCCTGTTCTTTGCATTTCAGTGAGTAAACCCGCTTCAGAAACAGCTTATCCTGTGTAACATCCGCGCCATAAATCAGCACATGAAAAATAAACGGTATTACCAGAATCAAACCACCGATAAACCCACCACCGGGATGGTTGTGTCCTCTGATCAGGATATAGAATGAAAAGAAAATAAACAGCGGGAAAAACAGCCTGAGGGCAGCTGCAAGTATAATTGATTTCATAGCTGATCTCCTTTCTCTGGATAAAGTTTAAGCAAAGAGAAAATACCAATGGCTGCAACGGCGAGTACGGTTATCTCACCAAGTGTATCGAAGGCCCTGAAATCTACTAAGATCACATTCACAATATTTCGGCCTTTGGCTTCCAGCCAGCTGGTTGCGCCATAGTAGGCCTTTAGTTCTGAGGTTAAAGGATATTGCCGCACTAAGACCAGTACATAGGCCATGGTGAAGCCAAAAATGCCTGATAAGGTTATGTAGGCATAGTTTGTCTTATACTTGATAACAGGTTTAAGTGTAGGCAGCTTATGCAATACCAGCACAAATAGTACAGCCGTCAGTGTTTCTATTAGAAACTGCGTGGCTGCAAGGTCAGGTGCTCCAAAAAAGATATAGGCAAGCGCTATAGCATATCCAACCATACTTAAGGTAGTAATAGCAATAAGACGTGAATCTGTTTTACACACGAAGAGTGTGGCAGGCACAATAAGTAAAATCAGGATGTACTCGTTTAAGCGGATGTTACCAAAGGCGGATAGCATGGTATCGACAGTGATAACAGCATAAAGACTTTCCTGCCAGATAGCCCCTGCTACTAATAAGATAAAGGTGATAATAATAACAGCAACATAAGCATGTAGAGAACCCGTCTGTACCTGTGTCGTTAACCCTCTGGCGCCTCTTGCCGCTAAACGCTGTACCTTATGGTATAGCTCTCCAGGGCCTATGCTGTATATTCGCTCCAGGTGCACAGGCCATGACGTGAACTTCTCAGTTAAAAAGTAAAAGGCTGTACCAAGCACCAGAGTAAGTATAGTTAACAGCAGGATAGGGTTAAAGCCATGCCAAAGCGCCAGGTGCAATTCCTCTTGCTGATTAGTCGCTATAGAACCTGCGGCAGCGTTAAGTATGGGAGTAACAGAAAAGTTTGGAAGCAAGCCAAAAACTAAACCTAAGATTCCAAGGAGGAGCGGAGGAAGCCACAGCCCGAGTACAGGGTGTAGCTTGATTTCTGTTGCTTCGGAAGCTGATTGCCGGAAAAATATCCCATAGCTTAACCGTATAGCTACTGCCACAAAAGCGATTCCCGAAAATACGATAGCAACGGTAAGCGGAACTGCAAAGGCGGGCGCTTCAAAAGCACCTTCATAGAGTAATTCTTTTCCTATAAAGCCGAAAAACGGGATCATGCCCGCCATTGAAAGAGCGGCCAGTATAGCGGCAACAGAAACCAGCGGCATTCGCTTGCCAAGCAGGTGTAGTTTTGTAGTGTCTCGGGTTCCCGTTGCCACGTCCACAGTACCGGCCAGCATAAAGAGCGCCCCTTTGTAAAGCGCATGCGCCAGCAGGAAAACCAGCATAGCCTCTAACGCAAAAGTAGAGCCAATGCCTATCAAGGTAACTAAACTACCCAAAGCACTAATGGTGGTATAAGCAAGTATGGCTTTCAGGTCGAGCTGTTGCAAAGCTAGAAAAGCGCCTACTACAGCCGTTGTCGCTCCTACGGCCATAATAGTGTAATTCCAGGCTTCAGTACCTCCGAGCATTGGCGAGAAGCGCGCCAACAGGTAAATGCCAGCCTTTACCATAGTAGCGGAGTGCAGGTAAGCACTTACAGGCGTTGGAGCCGCCATGGCATTAGGCAACCAAATATGAAACGGAAACTGCGCAGACTTGGTAAAAGCGCCAAGCATCAGCAGCACAATAATGGGGATATAAAGCTCATGCTGCAGCAACTCAGGGCGCAATTGCAGCAATTCAGCAAAAGAGTAGGTGTTGTTGCCAGCAATTCCAAGCAATATCAAACCGGCCATCAGGCAAAGGCCGCCTCCGTTCGTTATCAGCAAGGCTTGCAAAGCTGAAGCCCTGGCTACCTTATCTTTATGCTTAAAGCTGATCAACAGGTAAGAACTGATGCTGGTTAGCTCCCAGAAAATTAGCAGAGCAAGCACATTGCTGGATAGCACTACACCCAGCATCGCTGTCATAAACATTGTCAGGTAGAGGTAGAAGCGCCCTAATTGTTCATTTCCTTTCAGATAAGCACCTGCATAGGCCATAATCAGCACACCAAAGCTGCTGATCAGCAAGGCGAAGAATAAGCTTAAACCGTCAAGAGTAAACTGCAGGTTTATACCTAAAGAAGGCACCCAACGATGCACCTGCACAACAGGACTGCCTTCCAAGACTGCTGAAATATGTGTACAGAAATAGGTGAATAATCCTGCAGGCAGCAGTACCATGGGTACCACAGTGAACTTGCCTAGCGCACGGTATAATAACGGCGCTGCAAAAGCTAAAACTAACCCAACAAGAATTGAAAGAAGCATGAAATTTGGATAGTTTGTAAAGGTTGTACAACTTGTAGCGTAAGTTCTATTAAACACTTAGTACCTGCCTGCGCTTATTTAGTTACAAAGTTTAAAAAAGGAATAGCGGGGAAGAGGGTATAAAAGGTGTTGTTGCTTGTAAAACCATAACCACAGAATATGAATACGCTAACCAGAATTACGGTTGGGCTCGACCTGACCGAGATGGACGAAACCCTTATTCGCTATGCTGCTTTTCTTTGCAGCCAGTCAGCCATAGAACAAGTATACTTTGTTCATACAGAGAAGCACCTCGATATTCCTGCCGAACTAATCGCCAACATACCTGCACCCGTTTCAGAAGCTAAAGCCATGAAGCAGGTAATAGAGCAGAAGGTGAAATTTTATTTTGACCAGCTGCCGCATGTGCAAGTGCAGGTTCAGATTATTGAAGGCTCGCCTGTAAAAGAAATGCTGCATCATGCCAAAGAAACAAATACGGAACTGATATTGGTAGGCCGTAAGCTTAGGCTACAGGGGAGTGGCGTGCTGGCTCAAAAACTGCTGCGTTCTGGCCGTGTAAGCGTACTGTTCGTGTCTGAAAATGCAGAACCTGTGTTAGGTCGGATAGTAGTAAGCGTAGATTTTTCTGAGTACTCCATGATGGCACTGGAGCGACTACTGCATTCTGCACTAGCGCTACCTAGTATAGAAATTGTATGTCTGCATGTATATGAGGTGCCTTCGGGCTACATTACGCTGGGAGAAAGCTTTGAAGCGTTTGATGACCGTATGAGAGGATTTGCCAAAGAGAAGTTTGATCAGGTTCTTCAGCGGTTCCCTCAGCTGGAAGGGCGCGCCTCTCTTAAACTGGTGCGCCAGGACACTAACGAAGACCTGGGAGGTTTGATAGTTCTGGAAGCTAGACGTGCACAGGCAGATCTATTAGTTATCGGTGCCAAAGGGAAATCAGCGGCAGCGTTGTTTGTGCTGGGAAGTGTGACAGAAAAAGTGCTGCGCCACAACGACGAAATTCCGTTGCTTGTATTTAAGAACAGAAAAGAAAGCATAGGCTTCTTGGATGCGATTTTGGGGAACGACTAAATAGATTAAATTTAAAAGACAGAGCCGATGCTAAAGATAACAGCATCGGATCTGCCTTTTAAATTCCTTTACTACTGCTTTGCGTTAGGGCAGGTTAGGGGCTGATAATGGCTGTTACGGCAAAATGCCCAGCCGGCGCCATTCTTCTTTCGGGAGCTCCAGGTCTTTGATATAACCTGACTTTATGTCCAGCACCCATCCATGTACTTCCGGTACCTC
This sequence comes from Pontibacter rugosus, assembly GCF_042678745.1. Classification (NCBI taxonomy): domain Bacteria; kingdom Pseudomonadati; phylum Bacteroidota; class Cytophagia; order Cytophagales; family Hymenobacteraceae; genus Pontibacter; species Pontibacter rugosus. The sequence continues at coordinate 42,628 of NZ_JBHTLD010000011.1, forward strand.
ATTTGCTTTGAAAGCGCGATGCATCACCGAAGTTTTATAAATATTACCAACCTGGGCAATCACATTTAATTCCGATAGCTTATTCGTTCTTTTCTCCTCTGTAGGCAAGCTATCGATTTCAGCCCGGTGTTGCAGGTAGATTTCGCGGATAGGGTTCACCCAGCTCTCCACTACACCTGTGGCAGTACCAGCGTAAGCTGCCGTTACACCCCCGCAGAGGTAGTGGCCGCATACTACAATATGTTTCACTTTTAAAGCTTCTACAGCATACTCCAGCACTGCGAGCAGGTTCATGTCAGTTAGAGACACCTGGTTTGCCACATTGCGGTGTATAAAAAGTTCGCCCGCTTCCGTTTTCGTAAAACCATTCAAGGGCATGCGGCTGTCAGAGCATCCTATAAAAAGAAAAGGAGGTTTCTGGCCTTTAGCTAAACCTTCAAAATAGCCTGGCTGGCTCTCCAGCTTTTCTTCTGCCCACGCTGCATTGTTGCTGAGCAATTCATCGTATGTATGGTAATGCATGTTGCTATAGTTGATCAGGGTAAATCTACTTAAAAAAACAAATCTTATAATATGATCAATCTACAACCTCTTTGGATATATAACGGGAGTTTAAAATGCTTAAAGCGCCCATGTAGCGCAGGTTAAAGTGGAGCACGTCACCTACTTTATAGTTCTGTAGGTTCTCACCCAACTCTACCACCAGCATATCTGAGCTAGCCCCGATCACATTCAGACTTTCATCCTTTGGTAGCAAAAATTTGGGGTTGATATCGAGCAGCCCTACATCAAGTATGGCTCTGTGAGAGGTTTTTCCATACAGCGTCTCGTCTATTTCAAAGCTTTCACCGCTAGGATTCTCCGTCATCATACCGCTTGGTATCATGGGCTTTTCCGTCAGTTCGATAATTTCTGTCTCCAGTTCCAGTACATCGTGGTGCATGCCTTCAAAAGTCTCACCTGTAAATAGATTTAGTCCGAAGAACAAGGCCTCACCAACCCTGAAGTGATTGACTCCTTTTGGCAGCAGGTGATTAAATAGTAGCGGGATGGTAACAGAAGTGCCGCCCGAAACCCAGGGGATTTTAATATTGAACTTAGCTTCAATAATTTGGGTGTAAAGGCATAACTGTATTAATTTATCCTGTGTAGGCATTACACCATGCAGGCAGTTGAAGTTCGCCCCAAGCCCAATCACAGAAATTCCCGGCAGCTCAAATACATTGGCATAAAAATCCACCAGTTCATCACCCATCACACCCTCACGTAAATCACCCATCTCTATCATAATGATAATCTTGTGCACCTTTTGCTGGCGCACTGCCTCATCCGATAGCAGCCGAATAATGTCCAGTTCTGTCTGAAAGCTAACGTCTGCGTACTGAATTATATCCGGAATACTTTTTTTAGGAGCAGGCTTGATATACACGGTTTGTACATCAGGCGCTATTTGCTTGATAACTTTTAAGTTGGTAACCCTGGAATCATGTATTTCTTTAATGCCAAGTGCGAGTACTTCTTTTATAAAAAGCTCGTTGCCGCACATTAGTTTTGTTACGATGCCCCAGTCGATGTTGTGCTGTTTGAAGACTTTGTCCAGGTGCTGATAATTGTGATGGAGCTTCTCTTTGCACAGCTTTAAAACTGCCATATTATCTTGTTAGTCTATATTCTAAATACTTATTTGTAAAGCCCATTTTCTCGTAAAGATGTCTTGCCGGATTCTGTGGCTCCACATGCAAAGCTATACTTCCGGTTGTATTGTCTGCAGCCATTTGCACCAACTGCTTTCCTACGCCCTTGCCTCGCTGGCTGTTGTGTACAGCTACGTATACCAGAATATTCTCCGGAATATACCCATTCATGCCGGTATTGTTAAGAATCAAGGCACCCACTACCTGATCGCTTTCACGGGCCACCAATACAGACCCACCTTTGCCTTCAGCCGTGGAGAGGGCGTAGTCCATACATTTTGCTATATCTTCGCGCTTGTCGCCATACTCGTCCAGGTGGTGAAAAAGGAAATCAAGGACTTCATCCCGCTTCAGTTCCTGGTTATCGGTAGGAGTATAAATGCTGTAGTTAACGCTGGTATTCTCTGCCATGCTCTGTGTGCTTATTTTCTTGATAAATATAAGTTAATGATATGTAAAGTATAAGAGATGCGGTTAAGCCGAAAAGGTTGGGATCCAAGTTAAATGGAAGCCTGAAGACAAGATCAACCCAAGGTATGTGTACGATACTGTTTGCAGAAAGTGTACGGTTTAGCAGTTCCTGCAACTCAAAGTCACTAAGACTCAACCACGTTTGCGTTACTTCAGCAGGGAAATAGGGGTGTAGTGACTCCGCTAGCCCAATAAAATCAGCATCAGGAGCAGCTGGTGTAAGCATGAAAACCTGCAGCGTAACAGTTACAATTCCACCAACCAACATAGCCCAGAAAGCGGCCACGCTGCTACGGCGTTTCCAGAACAAAGCCCCTATGATAGGCACAAACAATCCGGATACCATGAAAGCGTAAGAGTAGAGCATCAGGTCAAGTACATTTGTCATCATGGTTGCCAGCCAAAGGGCAAAGGCACCTATGAGCAAAGTTACAAGCTGAGACAGGCGCAATGCTTTGGGAGAGTCCTGGTCGAACTTGTAGAAATAACTGAGCACATCGGTCACAATGTTGCCGGATGAAGCCATCAGACAACTATCTGCCGTGGATAGTATAGCCGAAAAATAGGAGGCAAGCATCAGCCCCATCAGCCCTACCGGCAATACAGTGCGCAAGAGCATAGGCAAACCTGTCTCGGGATCTATCATAGCTCCGGCAGCTCCTAAAGAGTCAAACATGCCTTGTTCTGCAGCTACTCTGGCCAGTATCCCCAAACTCACACCCATAAAGGCCATAATGGGCCACTCAAAAAGGCCAGCGATATACCAGGCACGCTTGGCTGTTTGGGTATCGCGGCAGGCATAGATGCGTTGGTACAGCGTCATTCCCACAAACCAAATAGGAATAATAGTGATAGCCCAGTTTACCACCTGCTGCCATGTAATATTGGTAAGGCTAAGAAATTCAGGAGGAAGTGTTGCATGTATGGCTGCCATACTCTTAGAAGACTGCGTAGTGAGGTATTCCAGACTGAACAGCTGTGAAAAGCTTAAAGAATCCATACCGCCAACTGCCAGGAAAGAAACAGGGATGCCTATAAAGACGAGTCCGCCCATCAAAATAGCCCATTGTATGGTGTCTGTATAGATCACCGCTTTCATGCCACCCATAACCGTATACACCACTGCTATAACTCCCATAATCAGGAGGGCGGTATTCAAATCGAGTGCAACAAATGTTCCGCTTGCCAGCTTTGCGCCAGCCAAAATCTGGGAACTGGTGAAGCCGGTATATCCGATAGCGGAAATGACACCTGCCAGAAGTGCGACCCTTTTATTGAAATAATAGCCGAAGATCTGCGGGAAAGTGAGAAACTTCGCAAAAGCAGGATTTCCCTTTACTTTAGGAATCAGGAAAACAGCTGCCAGCCAGGCACCAAGTAATCCTGTAAACAACATCCAGGAGCCAGACAATCCCATGGCGAAGCCTAGACCACCTAAACCAATAGAAAAACCCCCTCCCACGTCAGTAGCCACCACCGATAACCCGATATGGCCACTGCTCATGGTGCGCCCCCCTACATAGTAATCTTCAGCTCCTTCATTTTTCTTGAGAAAGTAAACCCCTACGCCTAACATGGCTACCATGTATAGCACAAAGATGGACAAGTCTATGTAGTGCATCTATTAATAAAGTATAATTT
>NZ_JBHTLD010000012.1:0-42019 GCF_042678745.1 Pontibacter rugosus
TTGTAATATTAACACTTAAATAAGAAAGGGGATTGTTGCATCAAAATCAGGTATTTGCCTTTGGGACTGACGCCAAGGGTAGGACTATTGAACTATCTCTGGGCAGTGTTTCAGGGCAGGTGATTTACTCTATATAACAAGAGAGAGTTGAAACAGCCCTTACCTTTTGCCTCCTCTGATTTACAGAAAAATTGCCATCGCTATTTGCCTTTGAAGCGCTGCAAATCATAAATATACATGAAGTAGATACTATACCAGACTGGAAGTATCAGGGCTGTTGGAATGATGCTGTAACAAACCACATCAGGAAAAAGCAGTCGGTACACAAAAAGCCTGCAACTGGAAAAAATACGCTGAAAGTCTGGATGACTAATCTATGGCTTGTTTTTAAAAGTTTGTTACAGATACTAGAGGGCTAATACTAAGTAATAGGGAGTCTTCAGAAAGCGAGGTTCTTTCAGCAAGAAGGCTAAGAAGTAGTTAATAAAGGGCATTCGGCATTGCAGAGACGTGCGAAATAACATTAAACCTTATCTCAAAAATCAACAGTTAAAATTTGACATGAATAGAATGAAATTTGGATTTGCCCTATTAAGAAACAGCCGAGTTGTTCTACTGTGCGCTTTGATGACGTTACTTTCGTTTATGGGAACAGAGGGAAAAAGCCAGTCAAAAGTGAAGATGGCAAAGAATGCTCCCGTATTTTCCAATTTTATATATGAAGGGAAAGACCAGGTATACATAAACAATCCTTTAAAGGAAGGTGAGTTTTACAACCCCATTTTGCAGGGCGCTTATCCCGACCCGGCTATTACCCGCAAAGGCGATGATTATTATATGGTGCACTCCTCGTTTGCCATGTTTCCTGGGGTTCCTATTTTTCATTCTAAGGATTTAGTAAACTGGACGCAGATTGGCCATGTGTTGGATCGTGTTTCGCAGTTAGACGTGCACGATACAAGAATAAGTGCTGGCGTTTATGCACCCGATATCGAATACAACCCGAATAACGATACGTTCTACATGATCACGACAGCATTTGCTGGAGGATTAGGGAATATCGTTGTAAAAACGAAAGATCCCTTACAAGGATGGAGTGATCCTGTTAAGCTAAAGTTCGATGGAATAGATCCTTCTCTTTTCTTTGATGACAACGGGAAAGCTTATGTGGTGCACAACGACGCACCTGATAAAGGAACAGAGCTTTATGAAGGGCACCGCGTGATCAAGGTATGGGAGTATGATCTTGAAAAAGACCAAGTAATCGCCGGAACTGATAAGATCATCGTGAATGGTGGGGTAGATCTTGAGAAAAAACCTATCTGGATCGAGGCTCCCCATATTTACAAAAAGAACGGACGTTATTATTTAATGTGTGCCGAAGGCGGTACAGGCGGTAACCATAGTGAAGTTGTCTTTGTAAGTGACAACGCTAAAGGGCCCTATACACCTGCTCCAAACAATCCCATACTATCTCAAAGACACTTAAACCCAAACAGGGAGAACAAGGTAGATTGGGCTGGGCATGCTGATTTAGTGGAAGGGCCTGATGGCAAACACTATGGCGTGTTCCTGGCTATTCGTCCGAACGAAAAAGGCAGAGTCAATATTGGGCGTGAGACATTTATTCTGCCTGTTGATTGGTCTGGAGAATTCCCAGTTTTTGTAAACGGGCTTGTACCCATGGAGCCAAAGCTGAAAACACCTGAAGGGGTAGCAAACAAAACCGGTAAAGAAGGATACTTCCCGAATGGTAATTTTACTTTCACCGACCGCTTTACTTCAGATAAACTGGATCACAGATGGATTGGTTTAAGAGGCCCCCGCGAAGCTTTTGTTGCATCAACAAAAAAAGGACTTAAGATTAATCCGTTTCCGGTGAATATAAAAGAATTAAAACCTACTTCAACGCTCTTTCACCGGCAACAGCACAACAACTTTTCTTATACAACTACTCTGGAGTATAAGCCTGCCTCAGAGAAAGATTTGGCGGGTATTGTGGCGCTGCAGAGTGAAGCATTCAACTATGTTTTTGGTGTTACCAGAAAAGGGAAGGACTTCTATATTGTATTGCAAAGAACAGAAAAGGGGCAATCTGAAATTATTGCCAGCAGCAAAATAGACTTTAAGAAGCCTATACGACTACAAGTTGAGGCAGACGGAGACAACTACAAATTTAATTACGCAACCAATGGGACCGACTTTGTGAATTTAGGAGGTACCGTTTCAGGCGATATTCTCTCAACCAATGTGGCGGGAGGTTTTACAGGCACATTGCTTGGCTTGTACGCCACTTCTGCCAACGATGCGCACCCACAGTAAAAGGTTCTAGTTATTTCATTTTTATCTGCACCGTTGTGTAATAAGTTTCAGAATATGAAAAAAAAAGGATTTTTAGTCGGTTCGATACTAGCTATACTTTGTGCGTTTGTTTTTGGCGGTGCCTTTACGTTAAAGAAAAAAGAAACGGCTGAGTTAAAACTCAAAAATGCTTTTGAAAAAAAGTTTTACATAGGCACGGCCTTGAATGCGGAGCAGATAATGGGAAATGACGCTGAAGCTATCAAAGTAGTCAAAGCGCATTTTAACGCCGTCGTGGCTGAGAACTGCATGAAAAGTGGCATGATCCAACCCAGAGAGGGCGAGTTTCGTTTTGCCCTGCCAGATCGTTTTGTGGAGTTCGGCGAAAAGAATGGTATGCATATCAATGGGCACACGCTGATTTGGCATTCGCAGGCCCCGCAGTGGTTTTTTACAGATAACAAAGGCCATGATGTGTCTCGTGAAGTATTGATCCAGCGCATGAAGAACCATATTGCGGCTGTGGTAGGCAGGTACAAAGGGCGTGTGCATACTTGGGATGTCGTAAATGAGGCAATACTGGATGATGGGTCTTGGCGGAAAAGTAAGTTTTACGAAATCATCGGAGAAGATTTTATCAAACTGGCCTTTCAGTTTGCCCAAGAGGCTGATCCGGAGGCTGAACTATACTACAACGACTACTCCATGGCCAACCCTGGGAAAAGAGCAGGTGTGGTGGCGATGGTTGAAAAGCTTCAGAAGCAGGGTGTGCGGATAGATGGAATTGGCATGCAAGGGCATATAGGTTTGAACCACCCTAGTATCGAAGAGTTTGAGAAAAGTATAGTGGCTTTTTCAGACTTAGGAGTTAAGGTCATGATCACTGAACTTGATCTTACTGTACTGCCATCTCCAGGGCAGAATGTCGGAGCCGATGTGTCTGCCAATTTTGAGTATCAGCAAAAGATGAATCCCTATGCCAATGGGTTGCCTGACTCCGTGAGCAAAGCCTTTAACGAACGCTATTTACAGTTCTTTAAGCTCTTTCTAAAGCATCAGGATAAGATTACAAGAGTAACTCTTTGGGGAGTAAATGATGGAAGCTCCTGGCGCAACGGTTGGCCGGTTCGGGGCAGGACAGACTATCCTCTGCTTTTTGACCGAAAAAACAAACCGAAGCCTGTAGTTAAATCAATCATTCAGCTGGCTCAACAGTAATAACAGATGGGCAGAAAAGTGTGGCAAGTCTGTACTTTTCTGCCCATCTGTTATTTCAATTTAAACTAACTATACACCACATTCTGTGAGAAGCGTGGTAGAAACAGAGGGTGCCTAGCTCCGGATGTTAAGCTTGTAAGACTTGCTTGAGAAGGGGAGGCTATATCAACAAGATTCTTTCAGGATGACGCATAGGTTCACCTACGATTGCCTAGTACTCCTTAAAATCAACATAACATGATGCCCTATGAAAAACTATAACCGTTTGCTGCTCTTGGTGGTGATTCCGCTGTTCCTCACACTGGGTAATGCGCTGGCACAGAACCCAATTATCCAGAATCAATTTACAGCTGATCCGACGGCAAGGGTTTTCAAGGATAGGGTTTATGTGTATCCTTCGCACGATATCCTGCCTAACCAGGGGAAGGGGAAGCCTGACTGGTTTGTTATGGAAGATTACCACGTGTTCTCTTCTGCTGATCTAAAGGAGTGGACGGATCATGGGGAGATCGTGAATCAGAAAAGTGTGCCTTGGGCTGATCCGGAAGGTTACAGTATGTGGGCCCCTGACTGTGTGGAAAGAAATGGGAAATATTATTTTTACTTCCCAACGAAAGCGCAGGACACAACCTATAACGGGCAAGGATTTTCTATAGGCGTAGCGGTGGCCGACCAGCCCGAAGGTCCTTTCAAACCTCAAGCCAAACCCATTGCCAACGTAAAAGGGATCGACCCAAATGTGCTAATTGATAAGGACGGGCAAGCTTACCTTTATTGGTCGCAAGGCCATATCTACGGAGCCAAGTTAAAAGACAACATGCTGGAACTAGCCTCAGAGCCAAAGGTATTAAAGGATTTGCCAGACAAAGGGCTAAAAGAAGGGCCATTCGTTTTTGAGCGAAATGGAATCTACTACATGACTTACCCTCATGTCGAGAATAAGACCGAAAGGCTGGAATATGCCGTGGGAAATAATCCACTGGGGCCATTCACGTTCAACGGTGTCATTATGGATGAGTCACCCACCGGTTGCTGGACCAATCACCAGTCTATCCTGTCTTTCAAAAACCAGTGGTATTTATTTTATCACCACAATGACCTGTCCCCGAATTTCGACAAAAACAGATCAGTACGAATAGACAGCCTATTCTTTGAGCAGGATGGCGCAATCAGAAAAGTAACACCCACACTTAGAGGAGTAGGGGTAACGCAGGCTTCAGATAAAATCCAATTAGATAGGTATAGCCAGATTAGTGAACACGTGGGAGCATCAATAGCTTTTCTAGATACCCGCGACACATTTAAAGGCTGGAAAGTAGTACTGGATAAGCCCAACGCCTGGGTAAGATTTAATGCAGTTGATTTTGGTAAGGGAAAAGCTAAGTCTGTAACGTTTCGGGCTGTAGCGCCAGAAGGGGGTACAGCCCAATTGCGGCTAGGAGGCAAAGACGGGCCTATACTTTCTACTGTTGAAATAAGCAAAGGCAAAGAGTGGAGTACCTATACAGCGCCAGTTGTTAAAGCTCCAGAAGGACTCCAAGATTTGGTGCTGGTATTACAGGGAGGCCAGAAGGTAGAGGTTGATTGGGTGGAGTTTAAAGAGCAGAAGTAGAATTAAGTCGTATTGATGTTGGGCCTTGTGCTATTAAAAACCGCTCAATAGGTGATGACACAGAATTTGATGAGTGTCTGCAAAATGATAGTTTATCTCACACTATAAATGATAGGAGGCTAGTTCAGGTGAATAAAAATATTAATTCAAGCGTTTCGCTCTTTGTGTTGATCGGGATGTTCCTGATTACGGGATGTGCTTCTGTTAAACCTTGTGAAAATGATGTAAAGGATACACGCGCTAAAATGAAGCCATGGGAAGCTGGAGCTTGGGAAACGGGTAAGTACCGAAATGTATTTCTGGAGGCGGGTTATTCACAAGCCGACATCGATGCAAAGCTGGCAAAAGCATATTATGATACTTTCGAAGGACCAGACAGAGTATATTTTGAAGTAGGCGATTCGATGGCCTATGTATCAGACTTAAAGAATAAGGATGCACGCACCGAAGGACTTTCTTACGGGCTGATGGTGGCCGTTCAGCTTGATAAAAAAGAAGTATTTGATAGGCTTTGGCGTTGGACCAAAGCATACATGCAACACCAGGGAGGGCCACGTGACGCCTATTTTGCATGGAGTGTAGATCCTAAAACAGGAAAACCTAATTCAGAAGGATCGGCCTCGGACGGTGAGCTGTATTTTGTGACGGACCTGCTGTTTGCATCAAACCGATGGGGCAATGATACGGGTATAGACTATTACGCTGAAGCAAGAAGAATACTAAACGCGATGTGGGCTAAAGACGGCACTATGGGAGTTAAGAACGTGATCAATGTAGAACACAAGCAGATTAACTTTGTGCCTGATGAAAGTGGCTATGACTGGACCGATCCATCCTACCATTTACCAGCTTTTTATGAAGTATGGGCCGAGTATGCGAAGGATGGCAGAGAAGCTTTTTACAGAGATCTGGCTGATACTGCAAGGGTATTTCTGCATCGGGCCACTCACCCCGAAACAGGGCTGACACCAGATTATTCTGAGTTTAGTGGTGCCCCACACAGCAGAGGGCAGATGGGAGAAGCTTTTAGATATGACTCCTGGAGGGTACCTATGAACATAGCCATGGATTATAGTTGGTATGCTAAGGATATTAAATGGCAACAGGAGTATGCCAAACGTTTTCAAAACTTTCTTTATTGCCAGGGAATAGATACTTACAATGATCAATATAACATCGATGGGTCACGTCCCGAATGGATTCTGCCTGCCGGAGGTTACCAGAAATTACGCCATTCGCTCGGTTTGGTATCTACTGCCGGTGCGGCTTCTATCATGGGAACCCAAACCAAAAGCTGGAAATTTGTTGACGAGGTCTGGAACGCTAAACTGGAACCTTACGAAGACGGATATTTCGACCCTTATTTCGATGGTTTGCTGTACTTGTTTAGCGTAATGCATCTGAGTGGGAATTATAGGATCATCACTCCTGATATGAAATAAACTCATGACTCACAATTAGTCTAGAAGTAAGGGGATAACAGTTTTCTGCAGTTGTTTTATTTTAGGAGAACAAATACTACTTATGATTAAAAAACTTTTTCAGCTCGGTTTTCTTACTCTTACTTGTCTTTTTATTGCCTCGCCCTCACACAGTCAAGGCGCACAAAACCCAATCATTCATGCGGATGTACCTGACATAGCCATTATCCGTGTTGGTGATACCTACTACATGAGCAGCACCACCATGCACATGAGCCCCGGATTGCCCATCATGAAATCCAGGGATCTTGTGAACTGGGAGCTCGTAAGCTATGCCTATGACACCTTAGGAGATGTGGATGCCTTGAACCTTGTAAATGGGAAGAATGACTACGGGAGAGGTTCCTGGGCCAGTAGCCTGCGTTTTCACAACGGCACCTACTATGCAAGCACTTTCTCCAAAACTACCGGCAAAACCTACATTTTTACGACAAAGGATATAGAAAACGGCCCCTGGAAAGAGTTATCCTTCGAGCCCTCCCTACATGATCATACGTTATTTTTCGATGATGACGGCAAAGTATATATGATTTGGGGCGCTGGTAAAATCCAGATGGTAGAGCTAAAGGAGGATCTCTCTGGAGTGAATCCAGGAACGGAAAGGGTGCTGATAGATAACGCAACGGCGCCTGTTGGTACCGATATCATACTTCCTGCCGAAGGGTCACAGCTCTTTAAGGTGAACGGGAAATATTACTTATTCAACATCGCCTGGCCCAAAGATGGTATGCGCACTGTTATCGTGCACCGCGCTGATAAGATAACAGGCCCCTATGAAAGCAAAGTAGCTTTACAAGACAAAGGGGTAGCGCAGGGTGGATTGATTGATACACCGGATGGCGACTGGTATGCTTATTTATTTAAAGATTATGGTGCGGTAGGCCGTATTCCATACCTTGTTCCGGTAAAGTGGGAGGCAGGTTGGCCTGTAATCGGTTTGGATGGGAAAGTGCCGGATGAGTTGAGTCTTCCTAAAAGCAGAGGACTGCTACCTGCTATTGTGGCATCCGATGAATTCACGCGCAAAAAAGGCGATTCCCCACTGCCCTTAGTGTGGCAGTGGAACCACAACCCCGTAGCTGAGCTTTGGTCGCTTGCCGAGCGGAAAGGCCATCTTAGGCTGAAAACCGGACGGGTTGACAAAGGCTTTCTGCAGGCTAGGAATACACTAACCCAGCGTACCATCGGCCCAGAAAGTGCTGGTGCAACAGCTATTGATGTGTCGAATATGAAGGAGGGAGACTTTGCCGGTCTTGCCCTTCTGCAGCAGAAGTATGGTTTAGTAGGGGTTAAATTTGAGAACGGGTTTAAATCCGTTGTCATGGTCAATGCTGAATCAGGTGATCCGGTTATAGCGGAGCGTGTGCCGCTCAAGCAGAAAAAAGTTTACCTGAAAGCAGAAGCAGACTTTAACGAACGCAGGGATGTGGCCACTTTCTACTATAGCCTGGATGGCAAAAAATGGAAGAAGATAGGTACACAGCTGAAGATGGTGTACACCCTCCCTCACTTTATGGGATATCGCTTTGGGCTATTTAACTACGCCACCAAAATGCCTGGCGGTTATGTAGATTTCGACTATTTCCAAATCAATGATGGCATCACAGACACCAGTAAAGCACAAGCAACCAAGTAAAGTTAAAGTTATTATGCTGGCGATGTTCCACAATCCTTCGTTAATACTTTGCCTTAGCCCTTTTTATGTTGCTTCTACTTGCTAAATATATTTTTAGCAGGCTCTAAACTGCTTTTCAACATAATAATCCATGTTCAGATTTGAATTTCGAAGTTAAAAGGTAAGGTAAGATAATGTAGTTGAGTAGCGCAAGGTAAGTAGTGTTATGAGAGATTAATTCTTTTTCTGGAACAGGTAGCTTATATTTATAAGCGTTAATGATACACTTATGTAGAACTGTAACTATACCCTACCTTTCTAATTTTCTATACAGTATAAAACCCAGTATGAAAAAACTATTAGCATCTTTAGTGCTGGCAGCCTGCACGCTCTCCGGCTACGCACAAAACACCGGCGACCTCAAAGTCCCAACTAAACCCGACAGAGTAATCAGCCGCCACATTTACGGGCACTTTGCCGAGCATTTAGGCCGCTCTATTTACGGCGGCTTTTATGTGGGGGAGGGTAACACCAAAATCCCCAACACGAATGGGGTACGCAATGATGTGGTGGAGGCACTGAAGCGGCTTAATATACCAAACCTGCGCTGGCCAGGCGGCTGCTTTGCCGACACGTACCACTGGATGCATGGTATCGGTGCAAAAGAAGAACGCCCTACCATTGTGAATGCCTGGTGGGGTGGCGTAACGGAAGATAATAGCTTCGGCACACATGACTTCCTGAACATGTGCGAGTTGCTGGGCACGAAGCCATACCTGGCCGGAAACGTTGGCAGCGGTTCGGTGCAGGAGCTTATGGACTGGGTGCAGTATGTAAACTTTGATGGTAAAAGCCCAATGTCTAACCTGCGCCGTAAGAATGGCAGGAGCGAGCCCTGGGAGGTCTTGTACTGGGGAGTGGGCAATGAGCCTTGGGGATGTGGAGGTAACATGACCCCCGAATATTATGCCGATTTATACAAGCAGCATGCAACGTATTTAGGGAAAGGATACTTGGACAAGGGCATTGTTCGGATTGCATCCGGACCTGCCTCCGATGACTATAACTGGACAGAGGTGCTAATGAAAAAGATACCGCTTAGCCTGATGGAAGGGTATGCGCTGCATCATTACGCTGTTACCGATTGGGAAAATAAAGGACCTTCTACTACGTTTTCAGAGCAACAGTACTTTGGCACCATGAAGAGGGCTTTGTTAATGGATGAACTGATCCAGAAGCACGGCGCCATCATGGACAAGTATGACCCGGAGAAAAAGGTGGCTTTAGTGGTTGATGAGTGGGGAGGCTGGTATGAAGTGGAGCCCGGCACAAATCCTGGATTCCTGTACCAGCAAAATACCATGCGCGATGCCATGATTGCTGGCACTACGTTAAATATTTTTAACAACCACAGCGATCGGGTGCGTATGGCAAACCTGGCGCAGACTGTGAACGTGCTACAGGCGGTTATACTTACAGATGAGGAGAAAATGATCCTGACACCTACCTACCACGTGATGGAGATGTATAAAGTGCACCAGGATGCAAACTGGCTGCCGTTAACGATCAAAAGCGAGGCCTATACAGTAGGGAATGAGAATTTACCAGCCGTATCTGGGTCAGCCTCCAAAGACAAAAACGGGCTGACGCACATCTCACTTACAAACATCGACCCCAACCAAGCGCAGGAAATAACCATCAACATAGACGGGACCAAGTATAAAAACCTGTCTGGACGTGTGCTGACATCTAAAAAGCTGCAGGATTACAACACGTTTGATAAGCCGAATACAATAAAGCCAGAGAACTTTAAAGGAGCGAAGCTGAAGGGCAACACCTTAACGGTGAAGCTGCCTCCATTTTCAGTTGTCATGCTGGAACTGAAGTAGTTTCTCGGCGATTTAATTTTATGCCACCAGTTGTTCAAGAACGCTTGATATAACTAAAAAACATGTAAAGCAATTTAGCTCAAGTATGGGAGCTAATTTCTATCTACCTTATGTATGGCAAAACTTCTAGAGCCTATAATAGGATGATTATAGTGAGTAACAAAGAAAAACTATACTTTATACGAACCCAAACATGAACAAGAAGCATTTCAGAAACCGTCTCCTTCTACTGACGTTGGCAAGCTGTGTAGGTGCGGGCAGCCTAGTTGGCTGCTCTGATCAACAGACGGCAGAGGAGAACACAGAAGTAACCGCTACAACAGACAAAAATCAAATGGAGATTAAACAGGAGCCTTTCGGCAAGACAAAGGAAGGAGAAGAAACTACCCTTTACACGCTCACCAATGAGCAAGGCATGCAGGTGCAGATAACCAATTATGGAGCCACCATCACTTCCGTGCTCACACCTGACAGAGAGGGGAAAATGGCCGACGTAGTGCTTGGCTTCGATAGTCTGGCAGGCTACCAGAGCCCGGAGTACATCAAGAGCGGCCCATACTTTGGCGCTATCGTAGGGCGCTACGGCAACAGAATCGCAAAAGGCAAATTCACGATTGACGGCCAGGAGTACAAGCTGGCTACTAATAATGGTGAGAACCACCTGCACGGCGGCGTAAAAGGATACGACAAGGTAGTTTGGGAGGCAGAGCCGGTATCAGGTGAGAATGCCATTCGCTTTAAGTACGTAAGCCCTGACGGCGAAGAAGGATACCCCGGTACCTTGACCAGTACCGTCACCTACACCCTCACAAATGACAACGAAATCAAAATAGACTACGAAGCCACCACCGACAAGGCTACGCCGGTAAACCTGACAAACCACAGCTACTTTAACCTGGCAGCAGGCGAGGAAAAGGACGCACTGGGACATGTGCTTACCTTGAATGCTGATAAGTATACAGTAGTAGATGAGGCGCTTATTCCGACAGGCGAGCAGCGCAACGTGAAAGGCACTGTAATGGACTTCACCACGCCCCAAGCCATCGGGGCACGTGTAAAGCAGGTAGAAGGTGGCGGCTACGACCATAACTATGTCCTTTCAGAATCAGGTGACGGTTTCAAGAAAGCAGCTACGGTGTATGAGCCAACCAGCGGACGCGTGATGGAGGTGCTTACCACTGAACCAGGAATACAGTTCTACTCTGGAAACTTCCTGGATGGCACCATTACCGGTGCAGGCGGCAGCAAGTATGAGAAGCACTATGGCTTTGCCCTGGAAACACAGCACTTCCCGGATTCACCGAACCAACCGGAATTCCCTTCTACAATCCTGGAGCCGGGAGACACCTATAAATCCACGACGGTTTATAAGTTCTCTACCAGAAATGAGCAGTAGAAGCGAGCTTGATTTATAGGTAGCACTGGCTAACACCAACAAGGTAGCAGTGCCATACTTTCGAAGCCTCCAAAGCGCAAGTTTTGGAGGCTTTCTGTTTTAATGACAGGAGGAGTCAGTTTATACTTGGCTGGCATCTTTGCAGGTAAACATTTCCTATTGCTAGCAAAGCAGTATTTTAAGCAATCTTTGAGGTGATACTCGGAATGTTTCCGAATTTAAGTATCTTGTAAGTGTTTAAATGACACTTACAATTGGGGCTATACTTGCTGCAACCCAGTTATCCTGCTGCTGCTTTAAGTGGCAAGTATAAAGCAGTTCAAATAAAGTGTATAATTCAGGTAAAAGATAAAGCCTATACTTCTAAAACATCATCAACTTAAGACCATAACTATGAAATTACCCTTTCACAATTCACACTTGAGAAGCCTGGCGATGTGGTGCCTCACCGTCTTGGCGCTGTTCATCCAGGGATGCTCTTCTACTAAAAACGGGACCGAAGACGGGAGTATAGGCGAAAGCGAGTTAGTTACCTCGAGCCCGGACAAAAGCTTAAGCGTGGAGTTTGGTTTAACAGACGGTGAAATAGCTTTCTATACGGTTAGTAAAAACGATACGCTGGTACTGGAGCAGTCTAGGTTGGGCATTATGCGGGAAGATGCAGACTTTTCACAGGGACTGAAACTGGCTTCTGTGTCGGAAGTGGAACCGGTGCAGGACAAGTATGAAATACTAACCGCCAAGAGAAGAGTAAATACCTACAATGCCAACAGGCGCACGTACCACTTGGCAAATGCCGCCGGAGAAAAAATGGACATTATTTTCCAGGTGTCGAACGATGGGGTGGCATTTCGCTACTATTTCCCCGGCAACTCGTCAGAAGTGAAGAAGATCAGCGACGAGTTGACTTCCTTTAACTTTAAAGCTGATGCAAAGGGGTGGCTGCAGCCCATGTCGGACGCCAAAACAGGCTGGTCCAGAACTAACCCTTCTTACGAGGAGCATTATAAGAAAGGCATCCCCGTAGGCACACCTTCGCCTTTCGAGGCAGGCTGGGTGTATCCAGCGCTTTTCCAGACAGGCAACCATTGGGTGCTGATCACGGAATCAGCTCCGGAAGGTACGTACAGCGGTACGCGTCTACACCAGGAGTCGCCAGCGGGAGAGTATACGATAGATTTTCCGCAGGAAACGGAGAAGATGCCGGGTGGCGTGCTGAACCCGGAGTCGGCGCTGCCGTGGTACACGCCGTGGCGCATTCTGGCGGTGGGAAGCCTCAAAACCTTCACCGAGTCTACACTCGGCACTGACCTTGCAACGCCAGCCGTAAGTATGGATCAGGACTTCATCAAACCGGGCCAGGCATCGTGGAGTTGGGTGCTGCTCAAAGATGATTCCACCACGTTTGAAGTGCAAAAGCGCTTTATCGACTATGCCGCCGACATGAACTGGGAGTATACGCTAATAGATGCTACCTGGGACACCATGATCGGCTACAACAAAATCAAGGAGCTGGCAGATTATGCTAAAACGAAAAATGTAGGCTTGCTGCTGTGGTATAACTCCAACGGCACCTGGAACGATGCACCCCAAACGCCTCGCCACCAAATGCTGATGCACGAAAGCAGAATGAAGGAGTTCAAACGAATTAGCGACATGGGCATCAAAGGTGTGAAAGTGGATTTCTTTGGTGGTGACGGGCAGTCAGTAATGCAATACTATTCTGACATACTGAAAGATGCGGCTGCGAACAACCTGCTGGTGAATTTCCATGGCAGTACGTTGCCACGTGGCCTGCAGCGCACGTATCCGAATCTGATGACGTCAGAGGCGATCAAAGGCTACGAGTTCATTACGTTTGATCAAGGCAATGCCGATGAAGCGCCGTCGCATGGAGCCATGCTGCCCTTTACCCGCAATGTGTTCGACCCGATGGATTTCACGCCGCTAAGCCTGCACATAATCCCGAATATCGAGCGAAGAACAACGGTAGGCCACGAACTGGCACTGTCGGTGCTGTTTATGTCGGGCATACAGCATTACGCCGAAACTGATCAGGGCATGAAGCACGTGCCCTCTTACGTGAAGGACTTTCTGCGGGAGGTGCCTGCGGT
Source organism: Pontibacter rugosus (assembly GCF_042678745.1). Taxonomy (NCBI): domain Bacteria; kingdom Pseudomonadati; phylum Bacteroidota; class Cytophagia; order Cytophagales; family Hymenobacteraceae; genus Pontibacter; species Pontibacter rugosus. Next base: position 13,627 of record NZ_JBHTLD010000012.1, read on the forward strand.
TTGGGATGACACCCGTTTTGTCGACGGTTTTCCGGGTAAATTGGCCGTTATCGCGCGTAAGGCCGGCGACCGCTGGTATGTGGCGGGTATCAACGGAGAAAATACCGCGAAAAGCATCAACATCGACCTTTCCTTTCTGGGAGACAAACAGGGGACACTGATAACAGATGACAGTGGAAAGGGAGCTTTCAGAAATGCGGCGGTTGACCTGGGGAACAGCAGAACACAAAAAATAGAGCTGAAGCCTAATGGCGGTTTTGTGATGGTGTTTTAATAGATGCCAACTCCAAAGCAGGAACAGCCAGGCGTGCAAGCGAGGCATAAAGCAGCGTTTATACTTTTCACTAATCAGCAGCGGGCGTGAAGGCCATGTGGGACTACATTATTTTTATAGACACAGAGACCACAGGCATTCCACGTGATTGGAAAGCGCCCTATAGTGATGTCCATAGCTGGCCCTACTCGGTGCAGGTGGCCTGGCTGCTGTACACCAAAGAAGGCAAAGAGCTAAAGTCAGAAGACCACTATATCTATGAGCCGGAAATAGAAATTTCAGAGGATTCTTACCGCATACATGGTATTACAAAGGAGTTCTTGCAGGAAAATGGCAAAGACAGAAAAACTGTGCTTTCGCTGCTGGCCCACGACCTGGAGAAGTATAAGCCGCTGGTGGTAGGCCACTTTATGCAGCTGGATTATCACATACTGGGAGTGGGCTTTCACCGGGCTAACCTGCCAAACCCACTGCCGCAGCTTACCACATTTTGCACTATGGATGTGACCGCAGGATTTCTGCTGCCGCCCCGCAAGAATTTCCTGCGCCTGGGCGAGTTGTACCAGCACTTGTTTCAGCAGCCGCTGGAGTTGCAGCACAATGCCTATTGGGATGCCAGAGCGACAGCCGCCTGCTTTTTCAGGTTGCAGGAGTTGGGGGATATTTCGGAAGAATCCATTTTAAAAACAGAAAGTCCAAAACTAGAAAAGGCTTTTATATCAACGCGCATCCTTGTATCCCTTTTCGTACTAGTTATACTTGTTTGTTTACTGATCTTTTGGTTATGAATGACAAAATCGAATTTCTGAAGACGGTTAGGCCCTTCGATGTGCTACCGGAGGAGGTGCTGGCTGGTGTGGTAGGCTTGCTGCAGGAGGTGCGGTATACTAAAGACACGGCCATCTATCACCAGGAAGTTACAAAGATGAAGGGGGTGGATATTATTGTGGAAGGAGAATACGAAGCATTTTTCTACGATAGCGAACAGAACAAGCGCGTGATAGACCTACACGGCCGGGGTTACTGCTATGGCGGCCTGTCGGTGCTGCTGAACAGGAAAAGGTCGTTGCGGTCGGTGATTGCCAAAAAGGGCACGCTGGTATTCTTTCTGTCGCGGCAGGACTTTAAGCAGCTTTGCCAGGCGTATGAGGAGTTCTTTCATTTCTTCACAGCTGAATTTGGCACGCGCATGCTCAACGATGCCTATGCCCATTTTGTAAAACGCCCCACCGCTTTCGAAGAGAACTATATTGCCTCCGACCAGCTGTACTCCCGCAAAATAGAGTCGTTTGTGTACCGCGACCTGGTTACCTGCCCCAGCGACACACCACTTTATGAGGCTGCCCAACTGATGGCACGCAAGAAGATCAGCTGCCTTTTTGTGCAGGATAACCAGCAGCGCATCGTCGGCTACATTACTGATATCACCTTGCGCGATGTGGTGGCCAGGCAGGTAAGCGTGCAGGAGCCGGTGTCGCTGGTGATGGCCAACCCGCTTGTTTCCATCAGCACCCAGGCCTATGCCTATGAGGCCATTCTGCTCATGTTCCGCACCAAGAGCCAGTACCTGCTGATAGAAGGAGCGGAAGAAGGAAGCTACCTCGGCTTTATCAGTCGTAACAAACTACTGAGCGAGCAGGCGCAGTCGCCGTTCCTGTTTATTCAGTCGGTAAAGCTGACCCAGTCGGTGGAGGAGCTGAAGCGGAAGTGGGGTAAGGTGCCCGAGATCGTATACCAACTCCTGAACCGGGGTGTGAAGCCTGAAATCGTAAACCAGGTGATCACCACGGTATCGGATACCATTGCCCTAAAGGTGATTGAAGGTGTGATAGCGGAGGTGGGTACGCCGCCGGCAAAGTTCGTGTTCATGGTGCTGGGCAGCGAGGGGCGCAAAGAGCAAACACTCAACACAGACCAGGACAACGCCATCATTTACGAAGACAAGGCCAACGAGCAGCGGGAGCTGGTACGGGAGTATTTCCTGCATTTCGCCGAGTTGGTTTCTGAGCGGCTGGATGCCATCGGCTTCAGTTTCTGCAAAGGCGGCTTCATGGCGAAAAACTCCAAGTGGACGCACTCGCTCTCGCACTGGAAGCGCAACTACACCAGCTGGATGAAAGAGCCAGACCCGGAAACAGTGATGAAATTCGCCACCTTCTTTGACTGTCGCTACATCTATGGCGAAGCCGCGATCATGGATGAATTGCGTGACTTCCTGGACCAGCAACTGCAGGAGCCGCTCGACAGGTTTCTGTACCACATGGCCCGAAATGCCCTGCAGTACGAGCCGCCGTTAACCTTTTTCAAAAACATCAAAACCTTTACTGTGGGTGGGCACGAGGTGTTTAACATCAAGAAAACGATGACACCTCTTGTGGACCTCGTACGGGTGTATGCGCTGCAGAAAAGGATATTCAAAACAAACACCGGCGAGCGCCTGAAAGAGTTAAAGGCTGTTGGCGCGTTTACCGATACGGAGGTGCAGGAGCTGATGCATTCCTATTACTACCTGATGAGCCTGAGGCTTAAAAAGCAGGCAGTGCAGATTATTCAGGACAAGGCCGAGCCGGACAACTTTATTGACATTCGGAGCTTGACAAAGATTGAGCAGGTCACGCTGAAAGAGATTTTCAAGACCATCTCCAATTTTCAGACAACCATCAAATTGCAATTCACTAAAGAGTTGTTTGGGTAGCGAAACGTTAGTTTTCAGGAGTTGCTTGCATGTTTATACTTCATTCTATGTATAAAATGGTTGACTACTCCGATCTATCCTTTAGATTTGAGGAATAAAATAGTCAACAGTAAAAAATAGTAAGATGTTGAAATATTCAGGACAGACGCGGATGCTTGTGGCCGTGGACTGCATCATATTCGGTTTTGACGGAGATAGCTATAAGCTTCTACTCGTACAGCGCGGCATAGCGCCTGAAAAGCGGAAGTGGAGCCTGATGGGAGGTTTTGTGCAGCCAAACGAGAATCTAGATGAAGGTGCCATCAGGATATTGAAAGATCTTACCGGGCTCGACGATGTCTATATGGAGCAGCTGCACACGTTCGGAAACCCAAAGCGCGACCCTGTGGAGCGAACCATAGCGGTCGCTTACTTCGCTCTAATTAATATCCAGAAGTATGAAAAGAGCCTGAGCAAAGAGTATAACGCAGAGTGGTTTCCCCTGCAGGCAATGCCAGAACTCATTTTTGACCATGGCGATATGGTAGAGAAAGCCAAACACAGGCTTCGTTACAAAGCATCGCTACACCCGCTTCTGTTCGAACTGTTGCCTGAAAAATTTACGCTTCCGCAGGTACATGCACTCTACGAAGGCCTCTACGAGACGATTTTTGATAAGCGTAACTTTAACCGTAAACTCTTATCTACTAATCTGTTTATCAAGCAAAATGAGAAGGATAAGGAAAGCTCAAAGAAAGGCGCATACTTCTATCAGCTAGATCGCAGTAAATACTCAAGCAACCTTCAGGCCTTTCTGAAGTTTATTCCAAACCCTGAAGAGTACCTTCTTTCCTGATACTTTCAGGCAATATTCTTTTTTACTTTCGAAATAAGTGTTAATTTGACACAAAATAAAAAAGAAGTTGCTTGTGAAAGATATAGCTTATGTGATAGGGGTAGATTACGGAACTGACTCTGTTCGTTCTGTACTGGTAAATGCCCATAACGGAGAGGAGATCTCCTCCTCTGTTTATTATTACCCACGGTGGCAAAAAGGACTGCATTGCATTCCAAGTGAAAACCAGTTCAGGCAACACCCGCTGGATTATGTGGAAGGGCTGGAAAACACCATTAAGGAATGTATCAGCAAGGCAGGTGCTGACGTGGCTCCCCATGTAAAAGGCATCTCCATCGATACGACGGGTTCTACGCCCATTGCCGTTGACAGAACCGGAACACCGCTGGGCCTGTTACCCGAGTTCAGCGAGAACCCCAACGCCATGTTCGTGCTGTGGAAAGACCACACGGCTGTAGGCGAAGCAGCAGAAATAAATGAACACGCCACCAAGTTCGATACCAATTACCTCCAGTATGTAGGCGGCATTTACTCTTCAGAATGGTTCTGGGCAAAGTTGCTGCACGTGCTTCGGGTAGATGAGCAGGTGCGCAATGCCTGCTTCTCCTGGGTAGAGCACTGCGATTGGATTCCGTTTTTGCTAACCGGCGGGAATGATGTGATGCAACTGAAGCGCAGCGTATGCGCAGCCGGACATAAATCGCTTTGGGCCGCCGAGTTTGGAGGCCTTCCTCCCAATAACTTCTTTTCTTCCCTTGATCCGCTGTTGGATGGTTTTACCGATCGCCTTTTCAAAGACGCGTATCCGTCAGATCAGGCAGCTGGCAACCTAAGCCAGGAGTGGGCTGACCGATTGGGGCTAAGCACAGATGTGTTGGTAGGTGTAGGAGCCTTTGACGCACACATGGGTGCCGTTGGCGGGCAGATAGAGCCATACCACCTGAGCAAAGTAATGGGCACTTCTACGTGCGACATGCTGGTTGCGCCTATTGCCGAAGTAGAGGATAAACTGGTAAACGGCATATGTGGCCAGGTGCCCGGTTCTGTTATACCTGCCATGATGGGCCTGGAAGCAGGGCAATCTGCTTTTGGCGATACCTATGCCTGGTTTAAAAGGCTATTGATCTGGCCGCTGGAGCAGTTGCTCTCGCAGTCGCAGGTTATTTCTGCCGAAACGGCTGCGGCGCTTATGCAGGAGGTCTCGGACAAAATCATACCAGAACTTACCAAACAGGCGGAGCAACTGCCGCTGTCAGAAAACGATGCCTTTGCCATAGACTGGTTTAACGGCCGCCGCACACCAGATGCGAACCAACTTCTGAAGGGTGCCATACTTGGGCTGGGCCTCGGCAGTGATGCACCACGCGTGTTTAGAGCGCTGGTAGAGGCTACCTGCTTTGGGGCAAAAAGTATTGTAGACCGCTTCGAAGCGCAGGGCGTTCCGGTAAAAGGACTCATCGGCTTGGGCGGCGTTGCCCGGAAATCACCTTTCATCATGCAAATGATGGCGGACGTGATGAACATGCCCATCCGCATCCACAAGTCAGAGCAGACCTGCGCGATTGGCGCGGCGATGTTTGCCGCCACCGTGGCCGGTGTGTACGATAAAGTAGAGGACGCCATGGAGGCCATGGGACAGGGTTTTGATGCCGAGTATTTCCCAGACAGCACGCGCGCTGCCCTGTATGCCAGCCGCTATAAGCAGTACAAAGCGCATGGCAAGGCAATTGAAAACCTGGTGCCGACTGCTAAACTACAGGTAACGGACAAGCAGGAAGAAGTAGTAAGATAAGCGACAGCATGAGCAAGTATCAGGATATAAGACAAAGTGCCTACGAGGCTAACATGGAGCTGCCCAAACTGGGGCTCGTACTTTTTACCTTCGGAAACGTGAGTGCCGCCGACCGTGACCTTGGCGTTTTTGCCATCAAACCAAGCGGAGTGCCTTATGTGGACCTTTCGCCGGAGAACATGGTGATTGTTGATTTTGACGGCAATACCGTGGAAGGCGACCTGCGGCCATCTTCCGATACCAAAACCCACGCCGTGCTGTACAAGCACTGGGAGAAAATCGGTGGCATTGTACACACTCACTCGACCTACGCCACCTCCTGGGCGCAGGCGCAGCGCGATATTCCTATTTACGGCACCACCCACGCCGATCATAACACCGTGGATATTCCGTGTGCTCCACCCATGAGCGATGAGATGATTCAGGGGAATTATGAGTACCAGACAGGCTTTCAGATCATGGATTACCTGAAGGGGAAAAATATGAGCTACGAGGAGGTGGAGATGGTGCTGGTGGGAAATCATGCGCCCTTTACATGGGGCAAAACAGCAGCCAAGGCTGTTTATAACAGCGCCGTGCTGGAGGAAGTGGCTCGCATGGCCTTCTTAACAGAACAGATCAGGCCGGATGCACCACGCCTGCAGGACTCGCTCATCAGGAAGCATTACGAGCGCAAGCACGGCCCCGACTCCTACTATGGACAATAAGGCCTGTTTCGTCTGCTGGTAAGATAAATGTTGGTTGTGGGGGGATAGTAGACGCAGTTAAGTGCTAAGTAAGTAAAGATATTTCCATATATTCAAATTTCTACAAACTAAAAACACTAAAGCTATCCCTACATGACAGCCGGATTCTCGACACTAGACTACATAGTCTTCGTTCTTTATGCCATAATCATCCTATCTCTTGGGCTTTGGGTATCCAGAACCAAAAAAGGAGTAGAAAAGACATCTCAGGAGTATTTTTTGGCTGACAAGTCCCTGACTTGGTGGGCTGTGGGTGCTTCCCTGATTGCTGCTAACATCTCTGCAGAACACTTTATCGGCACCTCCGGCTCTGGCTTTGCCATCGGCTTGGCTATTTCGGCTTATGAGTGGATGGCCGCTGTGGCGCTGATCATCGTGGCAAAGTTCTTCCTGCCTGTGTTTATCGACAAGGGCATTTATACCATGCCACAGTTCCTGAATCAGCGTTTTAACAGGGGCGTAAGTACAGCCTTTGCGGTTTTCTGGCTGTTAGTGTACGTTTTCGTAAACCTTACCTCGGTAAGTTACCTGGGTGCACTTGCTATGGAGAGTATCATGGGCGTGCCGCTTCAGTACGGAATCATTGGCCTGCTGCTCTTCTCCGCCATCTACTCCATCTACGGCGGCTTGGAAGCGGTAGCCTGGACAGATGTGGTGCAGGTGGTGTTCATGGTAGGCGGTGGCCTTCTGACAACATATTTGGCTTTAGATGCCGTTGGCGCAGGGGAGGGTATCTTCGCCGGCCTTTCTAACTTATACGATAGAGCCAGAGAGCACTTTACTATGGTAATCCCAGAGGGCAGAATCTATGTGCCGGACGGTACAGGTGGGCAGAAAGACGCTTTTATTGACCTGCCGGGTATCGCTGTAATTGCTGGTGCCATGTGGGCTACAAACCTAGGTTATTGGGGCTTTAACCAGTATATCATCCAGAAAGGCCTCGCTGCTAAAAGTATAAACGAAGCGAAGAGAGGTCTCCTTTTCGCTGGTTACCTTAAAATCTTAATGCCGATTATCGTGGTTATACCAGGTATAGCCGCATACGTGCTCCTGAATGCACACACACCGGAGGAACTTGCTGTTATTTTGGGTAAATCAGTAGGTGAGATAGGTACGATCGCGAAGTCAGACCAGGCGTACCCTTGGTTGCTGAAAAACTTTGTGCCATCTGGTATCCGAGGACTGGCGTTTGCCGCCCTGGCTGCTGCTATTGTTTCTTCCCTGGCCTCGATGGTGAACAGTACCGCCACCATCTTTACTATGGACATTTACAACCCATACTTCAAACCGAACGCAACCAGCCGCCAGTTGGTGCGCGTGGGTAGAATTGTGGCTATCGTTTCGCTGGCAATTGCGGCTATTGTGGCGCCGCAGCTAAGCTCGCTCGACCAGGTGTTCCAGTACATCCAGGAGTATACCGGCTACATTTACCCAGGTGTGGTGGCCGTGTTCGGTATGGGCCTTTTCTGGAGACAGATTACGGCCAACGCCGCGCTTTGGACAGCCATTGCCACCATTCCGGCAGGTATCATCTTCAAGGTGATCAGCCCCGAGATGCCGTTCCTGCTCCGCATGGGCTATGTATTCATCATCCTCTGCGTGATCGCTTCTGTGATTAGCTTTGCCGAGACAGGAGTAAAAATAAAGTCGCCGCTTCCGCCGGAAAGCAGACAGCGCAAGATTGCAGGGTTCTCCTACGTATTCTTTGTGCTGGGTATTATCACACTGCTTGCCGGGATTGTTTACACACCCGAGTACAGCTACTACGGCATTGAGGCGCTTTACTTCCTGGCTGCCCTGTTCCTGATGATCGGAATTATATTATACACTAATGCCAAAATGCCGCTTTCTGATCCAAAGGCAATTGTATCGGATCCGGTGCTGTTTAACACGGGCACGCCATTCAACATTGGTGCTGCGGGTATAGTGCTCATTATAGGATTGATTTATTACTTCCTCTGGTTTTAAAGTAGAAAGAGGGTGTTGCAGCAAAGGAGCTGCAACACCCTCTTTTTTGCCAAAAGTTATTATTGTTAAAAACACACTTTATTTATGATAGATTTAAAGCAGTTCGAAATCTGGTTTGTGACAGGCAGCCAGCATTTATATGGCGAGGAAACGCTGCGCCAGGTAGCGGAGCACTCACAGCAAATAGCGCAGGGTCTTGACCAGGCGGGGCAGGTACCGGTGAAGGTGGTATTTAAGCCAGTGGTAAAGACAACGGAGGAGATCTACCGCATTTGCCAGGACGCAAACGTGGCGGAGAACTGCATAGGCGTTGTCGCCTGGATGCACACCTTCTCCCCAGCTAAGATGTGGATTGGCGGCCTGAAAATACTCAAGAAGCCGCTGCTGCACCTGCACACCCAGTTTAACCGCGACATTCCGTGGAGCTCCATCGACATGGACTTCATGAACCTGAACCAAAGCGCGCACGGCGACCGGGAATTCGGTTTTATCGTGTCGCGACTGCGCATGAACCGCAAGGTGGTGGTCGGCCACTGGCAGGATAGTGAAGTACTAGAGCAGGTAGGCGCTTGGGCGCGTGTGGCCTGTGGCTGGCACGACTGGCAGGGAGCCAAGTTTGCCCGCTTCGGTGACAACATGCGCTTTGTGGCCGTAACCGATGGCGACAAAGTAGAGGCAGAGATGAAGTTTGGCTTCTCGGTAAACACCTACGGCATCGGCGACTTAGTAAAGATAATTAACCAAGTAAGCGATGGCGAAATCAACACGCTGACAAAAGAGTATGAGGAACGCTACGCCGTAGTGGAAAAACTGCGTAAAGGCGGTGATCAGTACAACTCGCTCCGTGAGGCTGCTAAAATTGAAATAGGCCTGCGCGCGTTTCTGGAAGACGGCAACTTCAAAGGGTTCTCGGACACCTTTGAAGACCTGCACGGCATGGCGCAGTTGCCGGGTATAGCCGCCCAGCGCCTAATGGCCCAGGGCTACGGCTTTGCTGGCGAGGGCGACTGGAAAACAGCTGCCCTGGTGCGAGCCATGAAAGTAATGGGAAGCGGGCTGGAAGGTGGCAACGCTTTTATGGAAGACTATACCTATCATTTCGACCCGAACAACCAGCTGGTGCTGGGCTCACACATGCTGGAGATTGATGAGTCGATTGCCAGTGGAAAACCTTCGTGCGAGGTGCACCCGCTGGGAATTGGTGGCAAGCAAGATCCGGTGCGCCTGGTGTTTAACGTGGCGGGAGGCCCGGCGCTGAACGCTTCCATCATCGATATGGGCAACCGCTTCAGATTGCTGGTAAATGAGGTGGAGGCGGTGGAGCCGCAGGAAGACCTGCCGAACCTGCCGGTGGCACGCGTGCTCTGGAAGCCATATCCGGACATGAAAACTGGTTGCGCTGCCTGGATACTAGCCGGTGGTGCCCACCATACTTGCTACAGCCAGAACCTAAGCTCGGAGCAGTTGCAGGACTTTGCCGACATAGCCGGCATTGAATCCGTAGTGATTGACAAAGACACAAAACTGCGCCAACTGCAGAATGAACTGCGTTGGAGCGAAGTGTACTACCAGATAAACAAAACCTTTTAGCCAACCAAAGGGCAGGAGCAAAGCGAAGAAGCGGGCCAAACAATCCGTGATTCGCTTTGCTCCATCTTTTGCTTACTGCTGCTCAAAAAAGTTCTTGATGTAAGGTTCCGTATAATCGGCGATGTAGCCTATCACGTTGTCGTACTGGGCAAAGTCCTCTTTGGGGTGCGCCGTAGTAATTACAACACACCGCATACCCGCATTCTGGGCTGCCTCTACACCTTTGGGCGCATCCTCAAACACAATGCAATCAGCCGGATCTGCATTTAACTTCTCGGCGGCTTTCAGGAATGTCTCTGGGTTAGGTTTGCTGGTGGAAACATCGTCGGCACTAACCAAGGCCTGGAAGTAGTGACGGATGTTCAGGTTGTCGATGACAAAATCAATGTTGTCGGTAATAGCGGCAGAGGCAATGGCCATTTTTACGTTGGCGGCAGCTGCCTGAGCCAGGAACTCCTGCAACCCGTTGATCAGCTCCAGGTGGGGCTTGTAGGCATGCTGGTAATAGCTTTCTTTTTTTGTAGATAGTTTTTCAATTTCATCTGTATCGAAATGATCCTCTCCGAAAATGCGAACCAGCACCTCAGCGTTCTTTCCATACATCTCCTGCTTTACTTCCTCAAACGTAAGGTCCGCGCCCAGGTCTTCGGCAAGTATGTGGTACCATGCTTTGGCATGATAAGCCATGTCGTCAATAATAGTCCCGTTCAGGTCGAAGAGAAATGCGGTGTTTTTAGGATTCATCATTTACAAGTATAAAGTAAGGGCAGGGAAAATCGTATTTAAAAATTATCCAGCTTCATAGCGCAGCAAAGTGTCAAATATAAGATTAGAAGCCTTTGCTACCTACATGCCAGTGCTTGAAACGGGACAAACACTGCATAGGTTTATGGAAAGCAGGCATCCGGCTAACAAAGTATAAAGCTTTAACCTGGGCTAATGCCGGAGCTAGAAAGCAAAATTGAAATTAAAGAACAAAGACTTTGGAAGATATCATTCAGCAGAAGTTCGAAAGCATATTCCAGGCAACGCCCACGCTTGTGCGTTCTCCGGGCCGTGTCAACCTGATTGGGGAGCATACGGATTATAATGAAGGGTTTGTGCTTCCTGCCGCGATCAACAAGGAAATATACTTTGCTATTGCCTTCAACGGCACGGACAAACTCCGCTTTCATGCCCACGATTTGGAAGAGAGTGCGGAGTTCTATCTAGCTAATATCGGCAAAACAGACATCGGCTGGGCCAACTACCTGCTGGGTGTGGTAAAGCAGTTTCAGAAAGCGACCCTGGAGGTGAAGGGCTTCGACCTCGTTTTTGGTGGCAACATACCCATCGGAGCGGGACTGTCCTCATCGGCGGCGGTGGAGTGCGGCCTGGCATTTGCGCTAGACCACCTGCACGGTTTTGGGCTGGAGCGCCTCACGATGGTGCGCATGGCGCAGAAAGCCGAGCACGAGTTTGCCGGTGTGCTGTGCGGCATCATGGACCAGTTTGCAAGTATGTTTGGCAAGCAGCACCACGCCGTGAAGCTGGACTGCCGCTCCCTGGCGTATGAGTACTTCCCGGTGGACATGCAAGAATACCGCATTGTGCTGTGCGATACGCAGGTAAAGCATTCGCTCGCCTCATCAGAATACAATACACGCCGGCAGGAGTGCGAGGCGGGTGTGGCGCTGCTGCAGCAACATTACCCTGAGGTGCAAAGCCTGCGGGATGCTACACTGGCAATGCTGGAGCGATACAAGGAGGAATTTGACGCGGTGGTGTACAAGCGCTGTAAGTATATCGTGCTGGAGAATGCGCGGGTGGAGGAAGCCTGCCAGCACCTGCAGTGCGGCGAGATGGAGGCGTTTGGGCAGAACATGTATGCCTCGCATGCAGGGCTGCAGCATGATTACGAAGTAAGCTGCCCTGAGCTGGATTTCCTGGTGGCAGCGGCAAAAGGCAAGGCAGGCGTGCTGGGTGCCCGCATGATGGGCGGCGGCTTCGGCGGATGTACCATCAACTTAGTGCGGCTTCAGGAGATTGATTCCTTTATCGCGCAGCAACAGGAGGCTTACCAGCGTAAGTTCGGCATCAGCCTCAAAACCTATATGGCCGAAATAGTAAACGGCTCCAGCCTTGTGGCGCAGCCAATAACAAAGACAGCATAGCAGCAGATACAGGTTTAAACCTAACGCATTACACGTATGGCAGCATTTGATTTAGCAGAGCATCCGCACCGCAGGTATAACCCTTTAAGTGGCGAATGGGTGCTTGTGTCGCCGCATCGGGCCAAGCGGCCGTGGCAGGGGCAGCAGGAGAAAATTACAAAGGCAGAGCGGCCGGAGTACGACCCTACCTGCTACCTGTGTCCTTCGAATGAGCGGATTGGGGGGGAGCGCAACCCGGCTTATACTTCTACTTATATTTTCCAAAACGACTTTGCAGCTTTAACGGAAAATACACCCGAAGGAGGCTTTCACAAGGGCGGGCTTTTGAAGGCCGAGAGCGAGCGCGGCATCTGCAAGGTGATCTGCTTCTCGCCCCGCCACGACCAGACGCTGGCCGACATGGACGTGAGCGACATCCGGAAAGTGGTGGACCTGTGGCAGCAAGAGTACGAGGAACTGGGAAAGCTGGACTACATTAACCACGTACAGATTTTTGAGAACAAGGGCGAGGCCATGGGCTGCAGCAACCCGCACCCGCACGGCCAGATTTGGGCCCAAAGCACCGTGCCCGCTGCCCCTGCCCAGGAAACGAAGCAGCAGCAGGCATACTTCCAGGAGCACGGCCGCAGTCTGCTGCAGGACTATGTGGAATTGGAACTGGAGGAGAAGGAGCGGCTGCTGTACCAGAACGAGCACTTTGTGGTGCTGGTGCCTTTTTGGGCGGTCTGGCCTTTCGAGACGATGATTTTGCCGAAGAAGCACCTGCAGCACATCGGGCAACTGGGCGACGACGAGAAGACTGCCTTTGCCGATGCCATCCGGCAACTGACCGCCACGTACGACCGTTTGTTTGACATCTCCTTCCCTTATTCAGCCGGCATCCATCAAAGTCCGACAGACGGACAGCAGCATGAAGGCTGGCACTGGCACATGCACTTCTACCCGCCGCTCCTGCGTTCGGCCACGGTGAAGAAGTTTATGGTGGGCTACGAAATGCTAGGCGATCCACAGCGCGACATCACCCCGGAAACAAGCGCCGAGCGGCTTAGAGCCGTGATGTAACGGGTCCACCTGTGGCCCCGCAAGTATAAAGCTTAACAGCGGCCGCAAGTGGAAGATATGCAAGTGCAACAAGTATAAGTAAGAAGTATAAGAGGAGGGAAGTATAAACCGGCAGCTCCTTCACCGTCATCTAAATAAATCAGCAACCGCAAAACGTGCAGTATGAAGTATAAAAAACTAGTGGTGCTTTGCCTGGGTGTGTTCCTGGCAATGAACCTGCAGGCGCAGTCTCCGAACCAGGAGCAGCCTTTACGCAAAGACATTATTGTACATGACCCGGTCATGATTAAGCAGGACGATACCTACTACCTTTTCAGCACTGGGAACGGCATTGCGATGTGGTCGTCGAAGGACCTGGAGAGCTGGAAATTTGTGAAGCCGGTGTTTGATGCCCCGCCCCAGTGGGCGGTAGAGGCTATCCCGGGCTTTAAGGGCCACATCTGGGCACCTGATATCAGCTACCACGACGGCAAGTACTATCTCTATTACTCAGTGTCAGCGTTTGGCAAGAACACCTCGGCCATCGGGCTGGCCACGAATACTACGCTCGATGCGTCTGATCCGAACTACAAGTGGACGGACCACGGCAAGATCATTCAGTCTTACCCGGGCAAAACCAACTGGAACGCCATCGATCCGAACCTGATCACGGACAAAAAGGGAACGCCTTACCTCTCATTCGGTTCTTTCTGGAACGGACTGCCCATCGTGAAGCTCACCAAAGACAGGATGCACCTGGCCGAGGAACCGGAGAACCTGCAGATTATCGCCAGCCGCAAAAAAGACCTTTCAGCGCCCAATCCGCCCTCTGTCGACAACAACCCGGTAGACGCGGGCGGCAATGCCATCGAAGCGCCATTTATCTTTCAGAAGGGCAAGTACTACTATCTGTTTGCTTCTATTGACTATTGCTGCAAAGGCGTGAACAGCTCCTATAAAATGATTGTGGGACGGTCTAAAAAGCTAGTCGGTCCTTATGTGGACAAGGAGGGAAACGCATTGCAAACCGGCGGCGGCACCATACTTTTAGCGGGCGACAGCAAGTGGCATGGAGTAGGACATAACGCCGTGGAGACGTTTGATGGCAAGGACTACATCATTTTCCATGGGTATGATGCACAGGACGAGGGCAAGCCAAAGCTGCGCATCGAGGAGCTGCGCTGGACTAAGGATGGCTGGCCTAAAGTGATGACAAAGGAGTAAGCACTGTGTGCAGCAGCAACCGGACCTTGCAAACAGCTGCTTCTATACTTGTAGTAGCGCCGTTTGTATGGCGCAGTAGCTTGAAATACTGAATTTTACCTATGTACCGAATGTTGCCTTGCAGAAGGAAGAGCATCTTTTCATCTGTAAGGCAGAAGCCTAATCATATGATACCTATGAGCATTAAACCATTTTTTCTCATTCTCCTGTTGTTTCCGGCTATCGGATTTGCGCAGGAACGGCAGCTGGAGGCTTTTCCCCTCGCTGCTGTGAAACTGAAAGACAGTCCTTTCAAGCAGGCGCAGCAAACGGACATGGAGTATATCCTGGCGCTTGACCCGGACAGGCTGCTGGCGCCATACTTGCGGGAAGCCGGAATCAAACCAAAAGCCGAGAGTTACGGGAACTGGGAAAACACCGGCCTCGACGGGCATATCGGCGGCCACTACCTTACCGCGCTTTCGCTGATGTATTCGGCCACGGGAAACCCGGAACTGCTGCAGCGGCTGAATTACATGGTGGACCAACTGGCGGCTTGTCAGCAGCAGAACGGCAACGGCTACATTGGCGGCGTGCCCGGCGGAGAGGCCATGTGGCAGGAAATCGCGAAGGGGAATATTGATGCCGGAAGCTTTTCGCTGAACGACAAATGGGTGCCCTGGTACAACATCCACAAACTGTACGCCGGCCTGCGCGACGCTTACCTGTACACCGGTAATGAGAAGGCAAAGGACATGCTCGTAAAACTATCGGACTGGAGCCTGAACCTGACGAAGGATTTAACGGACGCACATATGCAGGACATGCTGCGCAGCGAACACGGCGGCATGAACGAAGTGTTTGCTGATGTGGCCGAGATTACCGGAGACAAAAAGTACCTGGAGCTGGCCCGGCGGTTTTCGCACCGCGCCATACTTGACCCCTTGCTTGCTGGCAAAGATAACCTGACCGGCATGCATGCCAACACACAGATTCCGAAAGTGATCGGCTACAAGCGCGTGGCAGAAGTAGGCGGTGACCCCGCCTGGGCGGGTGCCGCGGGCTTTTTCTGGAATACCGTCGTCAACGACAGAACCGTCTCTATTGGGGGCAACAGCGTGCGCGAACATTTCCATCCCACCAACGATTTCTCGCCGATGATCGAGTCGCGGGAGGGGCCGGAGACCTGCAACACCTACAACATGCTGAAGCTCTCGAAGCAGCTATACTTAACAGAGGCTTCGGCTGAATACATCGACTACTACGAGCGCGGCCTGTACAATCACATCCTCTCATCGCAGCACCCCACGCGGGGCGGTTTTGTATACTTTACGCCCATGCGGCCACGCCACTACCGGGTGTACTCCAAACCGGAAGATGGCTTCTGGTGCTGTGTCGGCTCGGGGCTGGAGAACCACGGCAAGTATGGCGAGCTAATTTATGCGCACAACGAGCAGGATCTTTTTGTGAACCTATTTATCCCCTCCACGCTGGAGTGGAAGGAGCGGGACATCACCCTGACGCAAAGCACCAGCTTCCCCTACGAAGAAGCCACATCGCTGAAACTGGCGCTCAAAAAGCCGCAGAAGTTCGCCCTGAACATTAGAAAACCAAGCTGGATAAAGGAGGGAAACCTGCAGGTGCTGGTAAACAGCAAGGCGGTGAAAACCACAACGGCTCCCGGTGCTGCCTATGTAACCGTAGCGCGCAAATGGAAGTCAGGGGATGTGGTGACGGTGGCGCTGCCGATGGAGACAAAGGCCGAGTACCTGCCCGATTCCTCCGGCTGGGTCTCTTTTGTGCATGGCCCCATCGTATTGGCCGCTGTCACGGATAAAACTGATCTGGAGGGCTTGGTGGCCGATGGCAGCCGCATGGGGCACATCGCCAACGGACCTTTGTACTCGATTGAAGAAGCGCCTGTGCTGGTTACCAACGACAAAAATGTTGCCGCTGGCATAAGTCCGGTTGCAGGGAAGCCGCTCACCTTTACAGCGTCCAGCCTCATCGCGTCAGACAAGTATAAAAACGTGGAACTGGTGCCCTTTTTCCAGGTGCACGATGCGCGCTATATGGTCTATTGGCCCATATCGACACCGGAGGCACTGGAAGCCCGAAAGCAGGCGCTGCGGGAAGAAGAACGCGTGAAGCTGCTGTTGGAGGCCAGTACTGTGGACCGAGTGGTGCCGGGAGAGCAGCAACCCGAGTCAGACCACAACTACAAAGGCGAGCAAACAGAATCCGGCGTGTTCCGCGACCGCCACTGGCGCCACGCCAGCCGGTGGTTCAGCTACGATCTGCGGAACAAGGACAAGGCGGGCCGCAAACTGCGCGTCACCTACTACGGCCTCGACAAAGACCGCAGCTTCGACATTTACGTGAATGACAAGTTGCTAAAAACGGTGCAGCTGGATGGCACCCAGGGAGACACGTTCTTCAACGTTGATTATGAGCTGCCGGAGGCGGTAACGAGAAATACACGAAACAATATCCTTACTGTGAAGTTTGCAGCGCATGACGGCTCTGTGGCGGGTGGTGTATATGATGTGCGCCTGCTAAAGTAAGTATTGTAGGAAACTAGAAAATTCTATACTTCAGAATAGTCATGAGGGATGATTTTGTCCGATAATAATGTAAGTCTGCTTGTTCAAGTATAAACTGTGGGCATTCCTTCCATATTTATGCCTGCAGCAACGAGAGGTTCCTTCATGATAATTTAAAAACAATCAGCTACCAAGTGAGCAGGAAGAATAACTGCATTACTAAGTAGCTGACTGTTTTTTATAATAAGCGCCGGATTAATCAAAGTGATGTTTTGCTTATTCACATATCCCAAACATTACTTTAACGGTGCGTGCTAAAAAGCCTAAGGTGTTTCAGATCAAGCCTACTTTCTTATTGCTTTAATGCCGTTTCATCGTCATTTAAGTTTTGACCAAAATCAGGCATACCGTCTTTTGTCCAATGCAACACTCTGGCACGAGTGTGACGATTTGGGTCGTACAGTGGCTCGCCATTGATATCTTTATAATCACGGGCATGGTAAATCATTATGTCTGTTTTACCGTCCTCAGCCACCGTAAAGCTATTGTGTCCTGGACCGAAACGCTTGAGTTCAGGGTTAGAGTAAAAAACTGGCTCGGGTAATTTATTCCAAGATTCAGGATTAAGAAAATCTGCATTCTCATCGGCCCATATTAAGCCTATGGCATAATTGGCATCGGTGGCACTAGCTGAGAAAGTGACAAACACCTTTCCGTTGCGTATAAGCACTGCCGGAGCCTCATTCACGTTATGTCCCTGCCGTTCCCATGCATACTCAGGTTGAGAAATTACCACCTGTTTGTCATCAAGAGTAGTTGGGCTTGTCATCTTTGCAATGTATAAGCCGGTATTTACTTCTTTGTTAGATGCCCTGTCTACCCATATCATATACCGTTGACCCTTATGCACAAAGGTGGTGGCATCGAGGGTGAATTCATTTCTGTTGCTCACAATCTCTCCTTCTTCTTTCCATGCGCCTGTTGTAGGATCTTCCGACGCATTTGATAAAGCATACTTGCGGATTGCCCATTTATCCTCTGTTGAAGCGGCTGCAAAATAGATGTACCATTTTCCATTGATATGATGCAGTTCCGGAGCCCAAATATGTTGCCCCATAGGACCTTCTTCATGCTTGTTCCACACGACCACCGGTTTGGCTTCTTTGATGCCATTAATGGTTTTTGACTTACGTATCTCTATACGATCGTATTCAGGTACTGTGGCAATAAAGTAGTATGTGTCATCGGCCGCTTTCCACACATGCGGGTCTGCCCTTTGCAAGGCAATTGGGTTGTTGAACTGGTTCTTCCTAACTTTTTGCATGTTGCCTGCACATCCACTAAAAAGGAACGTTACGGCAAGTATTAGTATTCTAGTAGTAATCATTTGAAAAGTGCTGAACGTGTGATAATAAAACTACGTTGCTAATATAGCTCTGTTGTTTATAAGTGCCAGGTTGTAATCGGTTTTTGTAGGTGAAAACCGGCTGGAAATTGTTCTGGCAAAGCGGTTTTGGGCATTAAAGCAGTGCGATGGGGCGATAAAACCGTGACCAGGATCCGTTAAAGGTGGTTTATAACGTTCTTCAACATTTATCCTAGCACTATTTAAAACACCGCTTAATTTAACATAAAAAAGGCCTTGTAAATACATTTTACAAGGCCTTTTCTAAAGATGTGCACCCGAGAGGATTCGAACCCCTAACCCTCGGAGCCGAAATCCGATATTCTATCCAGTTGAACTACGGGTGCAAGTATGTGGTGCAAAAATAGGAAGTATGCGCAGAAAACGAAACATATACTTCGCTTTTTTATTAATGGCTACATCTGCTTCTCTTATCGCAAGGAGTAAGGGTTTAAATGTAAGAAAAAACTAGCCGCATGACCATTTATTCTCGGAGCAATTTTCTGAAGATTGTAAAATGGTTGACTATGGCTTTTATTTCCTCATACTTGAATTTTAAACCACAGCAGCCTTAAATCTTGATATTAAAGTTACTGGCACAGTAAAGCAGTAAACTCAAAGCTACTAACTCAATTAGAAAACATTCAGCTTACTTCTATAGTTAAGGTATAAGTAGGGTATCATCAAGTATAAAACAAACTAACTATGGAAAAATTGTATACAGCAGTGGTAACTGCAACAGGTGGCCGTAAAGGCGAAGTAAAATCTGATGACGGTATAATTGATATGAAATTAGCCTTACCTGCAAGTTTGGGTGGCCAGGGAGAAAGCACAAATCCCGAACAGCTATTTGCAGCTGGGTATGCTGCTTGCTTCCAAAGTGCCTTGCTTGTGGTAGCTGGTAATCATAAAGAACGTCTGAATCCTGAATCTACTGTGACAGCTCATGTCGATCTGAACAAGAATGATGACGGAGCTTTTGGACTTGCCGTTAAGCTGCGTGTAGATTTAAAAGGCGTTGATAACGAAAAAGCAAAGCAGATGGTGGATGAGGCGCATCAAATTTGTCCGTATTCTGTGGGAACACGCGGCAATATTAATGTTGAACTGGAAGTGGTATAGAGAGGTGTACTTCTTAAAAGTAGCGAAGGAAGGCTATACAAAGTTTCCTTCGTTAGCTATAAAACAGAAAAGGCTGCCAATTTTGGCAGCCTTTTCTGTTTTATAAAAATTTGAACTAGATGCCTTGCTCAGCAAGTACCTGCTTTACTTTCTCAGCAGCCTCTTTTAGAACTACAGCTGAGTAAACTTTCAAGCCAGACTCATCAATGATGCGAGCACCTTCTTCTGCATTTGTACCTTGCAAACGAACGATGATTGGAACACGGATATCGCCAATGTTTTTATAAGCCTCAACCACACCATTCGCAACACGGTCGCAACGTACGATACCGCCAAAGATGTTGATTAGAATAGCCTTAACATTAGGGTCTTTCAGGATAATACGGAAACCAGCTTCAACTGTCTGAGCGTTTGCGCTACCACCTACGTCCAGGAAGTTAGCTGGCTCGCCACCAGAAAGCTTGATAATATCCATCGTTGCCATGGCCAGACCAGCACCGTTCACCATACAGCCAACGTTACCATCAAGCTTCACATAGTTAAGGTTATACTCGCCAGCTTCAACTTCCAAAGGATCTTCTTCTGACGTGTCACGTAGGTCAGCCAGGTTCTTGTGGCGGAACAAAGCGTTGTCATCCAGGTCAACTTTAGCGTCAACGGCTAATATTTTGTTATCAGAAGTTTTCAATACTGGGTTGATCTCGAACATAGAAGAGTCGGTATCAACATAAGCTTTGTAAAGATTGGTAACAAACTTCACCATCTCTTTAAAGGCTTCACCTTCTAAACCGAAAGCAAAAGCTACTTTACGAGCCTGGAAACCTTGCAGACCAACAGCAGGGTCAATCCACTCTTTGATGATTTTTTCTGGAGTCTTCTCAGCTACCTCTTCAATGTCCATACCACCTTCGGTAGAGGCCATAATCACATTCTGACCTTTTGCACGGTCAAGCAGGATGCTCAGGTAAAACTCTTTTGGCTCAGAGTCGCCAGGGTAGTAAACATCCTGTGCCACTAGTACTTTTTGTACCAGTTTACCTTCAGGGCCTGTTTGGTGTGTCACCAATGTCATGCCCAGGATCTGGTCAGAAATCTCTTTTACCTGCTCAAGGTTTTTAGCCAGTTTCACACCGCCACCTTTACCACGGCCACCCGCATGGATCTGCGCCTTGATAACGTGCCAGCTAGTGCCAGTCTCTTCTGTCAGTTTCTTAGCAGCCTCAACAGCTTGCTCTGGCGTGTCAGCCACGATTCCTTCCTGGATGCGTACGCCGTAGCCTTTTAAAATCTCTTTAGCCTGATATTCGTGTATGTTCATGCTTTCAGTTTTAATGGACGCACGAAAGTAAGCCTTTATCGCCTTAATTTCAAGTAATGCGTTTTTAAAATATTCTTACGTAGTGCGCGCGTGCCTGTTGTATAACAAGTAAGAACAATGCCCTTCATGTTCTTTTGAAACGAGTATACCATAATCCAAGTAAACAGGGTTAGTTAATTATTTTGTATGATTTTCCAGTTACTATGCCTGATATATATACTTATTCTAAACGTGTTGCCATTGCCGCTGCCATTGTATTGCTAGTTGCCGCTGCTTTTTATATGCTTGGCACCCATGGTTATTTCTTTTTGCTTGTTTTGGCTGCTATATTGCTCGCAGTGCTTTTCTGTGGTATGACTGATTGGCTAGTGGATAAGCTTCATATAAAGCGGGGGATAAGTTTATTGCTGGCGGTGCTGTTTTTCTTCGGGAGTATTGTGGCCGCCTTTTGGCTGGTAGCGCCTACGGTTAGTAAGCAAGTGCAGGAAATGCAGGAAACAATACCTCAGGCTGTTGATCAGGTACAGAATTGGCTCACACAGTATGGCTGGGGACAAAAGCTGGTAGATAATGTGCCTGATGACATGACTAAAATGGTGCCTAAGCAGGACGCGCTTTTCTCAAACATATCGGGTGTATTCTCCACAACACTAAGCTTTCTGGCCGATTTTGGTATTGTTATAATTACAGCTTTGTTTTTGGCATCTAACCCCAAATTATATACAGTAGGCCTTACTAAATTATTTCCTGTTCGTTCCCGAACGCGTGTAATGGAAGTGCTGGGGAAGTGTTATACTACGCTTAAGTCATGGCTGGTAGGCATGTTGTCGGCTATGGCGGTAGTTGGCGTTAGTTCTGCCATTGGTTATAACCTGATCGGTTTGCCCATGGCATTTGCTCTGGCGCTTATTGCCTTTTTCTTGTCTTTTATACCAAATGTGGGGCCATGGCTGGCGGGTTTGCCGGCAGTGTTAGTTGGGCTTACCGTTGGCCCTGATATGGCCTTGTATGTGGTTCTTGTGTATGGTGGCATTCAGCTAATTGAAAGCTATGTTGTTACACCTATCATTTTTCAGAAAACTGTAGATTTGCCGCCGGCCTTGCTTCTGTTTTTTCAGGTGCTTTTAGGTATAACTCAGGGTGCATTAGGTTTACTTATGGCTGCTCCGTTATTAGCAATACTGATGGTTGTCATCAATGAGTTATATATTAAAGATGTATTGGAAGATGCGCCACCCACTACAGCTGATGCTAAGGCATAAACATAAAAGAGAGGTTGAAACAGCTGTAGCAGATCGTAAAAAGCTATAGCAGGCACAGCTCAGGTGTTCTAAATATATCAACTATCAGGAAAATTTGTAGCTTTGGGAATTAACTCAGTTCTTTTTAGCCAATTCATTCTTATACATAGTGCTGCAGGTAACAAACATTCATAAAAAATATGGTGCTTTAGATGTGCTGAAAGGTATCGACCTGACAATCGGCACAGGCGAAGTGGTCTCCATTGTGGGGGCATCAGGAGCAGGCAAAAGCACACTGCTGCACATACTGGGCACCCTTGATACTGCCGATTCAGGAGAGGTTATGTTTGATGGCAACAATATCGCTAAAATGAGTGCTGCTGACATGGCACGTTTCCGTAACCGCCATATAGGCTTTATTTTTCAGTTCCATAACCTGCTGCCAGAGTTTAGTGCCCTCGAAAATGCCTGCCTACCGGGCTTTTTGGCGGGCCGACCAGAAAAAGAAGTACGCGAAAGAGCAGAAGAGTTACTGCACATGCTGAACCTATCGCATCGCCTGCGGCACAAGCCATCTGAGTTATCTGGTGGAGAGCAGCAGCGAACGGCTGTCGCACGTGCCTTGATCAATTCGCCCAAAGTAATTTTTGCTGATGAACCAAGCGGAAACCTTGATTCTAAAAATGCGCAGGAATTACACGATATCTTCTTTCGCTTGCGCCAGGAGTTTAACCAGACCTTTGTAATTGTAACGCACAACGAGCAGCTGGCAACCATGGCCGACCGTACGCTGGTGATGAAGGATGGCTTAATTGTAGATGAATTGATTACAGGCAACGATTAAGTAAAGAAGGAGCCAATGCTGTCATTCCCCAACATCCTATTAGTATAAAGACTTACGAGGCTCCGACTTTAGCACTTATCTTTGATGTTTATACTTGAAGCAGCTACTGGTAAAGGCTTTACAACAGGCTGTTGTTTAAGCTAAGTATAAACAACAGCCTGTTAAACTTTATCAAACTACTTAGCTTAGCTTGCATACTTCCTAGTGCTGCTACAAAGCTCAACAATGCTTTGCCAAAACCCTTTTCTATCCAATTGCTGCTTATAAAAGCAAAATGTAAACAGGTTAGAAGCCTATAAAACTATAGCAACTTTGCTTTTAGTTTGCTCTTCTAACGTGTACTTAAGGCAGTAGTCACCTGCATCCCTGTAAACTTCTTATTCCTCTGTAGTTTTAAGCTTACCGTCACTTCTTTATTTTCTCATATTTGTCGGTGCAAATCTAATTCATGATTTGTTACGTATTCATACTTCACCCTATTCTCAACTTTTAGCTTTTTGTTTAGCTGCTGTTAATTTATTGCAGAAGCAGGAAAATAAATTATAATGCATTTATAATCAGTGTTTTAATTTTAAATTTTCTGACTTGATTTTGCACTATTTGCTAGGCAGCTATGTTTATTAACTGTACAACAACTATGAAAGCTAATTAAGTATGGATCAGTCAAATAAAGAGGTAAAGGTGCAGAAAAAAGCAAAAATCGAAAGCTACGATATAGCTAAATCTGATGAAACGCTTCATCTGGCCGTTGACCTTGCAAAGTTTATAAAAGAGAACCGCCTGTATCAAAACATACAAGGCAAAGAGTATGTGAATGTAGAAGGCTGGCAGTATGCTGGCTCTCGGTTAGGTATTTTGCCTGTAGTGGAGCATGTGGTGAATATCAGCACAGACGAGGAAATCAAATATCAGGCTAAGGTAAACCTGCTTGATCTTAGAAGCCAGCAGGTAGTTGGTGCGGGTTTTGCTATTTGCTCTAACCGTGAGCAAGGCAAAAAGTATTATCAAGAGTTTGCTATTGCTTCTATGGCTCAGACACGTGCCATTGGTAAGGCATATCGTAACATATTAGCCTGGATTATCAGGGCAGCTGGCTATGAGCCGACTCCGGTAGAGGAAATGGACTACAGTGGCAACGAACCCACTGCTAAACCAGCGGTGCCGACTGAGAAGAAAGCTACGATGAAATCTTCTTCCAACACGGTAGAAGCAACCAAAGAGCCGGAAGAAGATAAATCCGCCAGTGTGCGTTATGCATCAGCAAAGCAGAAAGAAGAAATTATTCGCCTGCTTAATAACCCGACCATTACGCGTCAGGAGAAAACCAAGATGCTGCTTAACATCAACCGTTTTGATGAAGAGCGCGCTGCTCAAGCAATTGAGAAATTGAAAAAAGTTATAGAAGACCGCGAAGACGGGCAGTCTGCCGCCGCGTAATTCTACTTTACCAGTAGTTTTAGCCCCTGCTTTAAAAAAGCAGGGGCTTTTCTTTTTAGTACCTGCATGATGAGCTCATTTTTAAATCACTTCCCTTTGTTTTGATGGCTGCTCCGTAAAACAACCAAAAAAGTAGAATAAGTATAAATCTGGAGAAATTACACATGAAAAGCATCAAGCTTCTGTTAGCAGTAGTCGGCTTTCTTTTACTAACTCTTGAGCAGAGTTATGGGCAGGAGCAAGTTGAAAAGATAAGCTCGGGAAGGCCAGATCTAACCCAGGGTACCTACACGGTGCCCCAGGGTATGGTGCAGGTAGAGGCAGGACTAACCCTTTGGCAAGATACTCAGAATGAAGATAAAACAACTTCACATGCATATCCTAATGTGTTAGTGCGGGCTGGTATATTAAAGGGGCTGGAATTGCGGCTGCAAAGTATGATACAGGATTCTGTCATAGAAAATAGCAGTGGCCGCAGAAAAGTGAATGGTATTGGGCCGCTGAATGTAGCACTGCGCGTGCAGCTGTGGGAGCAGAATGGCCTTTTGCCGCAGGCAGCATTGCAATCAGGGCTTAATTTACCAGTGGGTAGCAAAGAAGTTACTCCCAGGCATGCGGATCCTGAGTTTGTGCTGGCTTTATCTCATGAGCTAAACCAGCGGTTTGATCTAACCTATAACTTAGGCTATAGTTGGGAAGAAAGTGAACCACTCCAAAGCTATGGAGTTAATTTAACCGCTGATGTATCAGACAAGTTAATGACATACATCGAAGTGCTTGGAGAGAAACAAAAAGGTGAAAAAGCTGAACACTTTGCTGATATGGGACTGATGTTCCTGTTACAAAACAACCTGCAGCTAGATGTAGGGGCTGGTATAGGGCTTAGTAAGGCAGCACCTGATTTATTTATTACTACAGGCATTTCTTTCCGTTTGCCAAGGTAGCAGCGAGGTTTGTCTGGCCTGTATTTTTTTGCGATTTAGTTTTACTTCTGTACCTGTAGTATGCCTCGATGACGTAGTGCCTGCTTATTCTGAGTAATCAGGTAGACACTAGTATAAAGCTGCTCCCTACGCTCTGACTTCTATATGTTATAGAGTATCTTTGCCACTTTAAGCTAGTCTACATTGCAGGATATCCATCACATCTTAAAAACCTATTGGGGCTATACTCAGTTCAGGCCTTTGCAGGAAGAGATTGTGCAGTCGGTGCTGACTGGGCATGATACACTTGCTTTGCTTCCTACCGGCGGTGGAAAGTCAATCTGTTTCCAGGTGCCTGCTATGGCCTTGGAGGGCATTTGCCTCGTCATTACGCCATTGATCGCTTTGATGAAAGACCAGGTCGAGAACCTGAAGAAGCGTGGTATAGCTGCCATTGCTGTTTACTCAGGTATGAGCCGGCGCGAGATTGACATAGCACTTGATAATTGCGTTTACGGACAGGTAAAATTTTTATACTTGTCGCCGGAGCGGCTGCTAACTGATTTGTTTCAGGAGCGGGTGAAGCGCATGAACGTTTCCCTTCTGGCTGTAGATGAGGCACACTGTATTTCGCAGTGGGGGTATGATTTCAGGCCACCATACCTGCAGTTAGCAGAGTTGAGGGACTTGCTGCCGCATACACCCGTAATAGCACTTACTGCTACAGCCACAGAGCAGGTAAAGCTGGATATACAGGAGAAGCTGCGTTTCCCAAAACAGAATGTATTTCAAAAGAGCTTTGCGCGTTCCAACCTTTCCTACTCTTGCCTCTATACAGAAGATAAAACAAACCGACTACTCGAAATACTGCAGCGCATGCAAGGGCAGAGCATCGTCTATGTAAGAAGCCGCCGCCAGACAGTAGAAATGGCAAAGCTGCTACAGAGCCGGCACATAGCGGCCGCCGCTTATCATGCAGGCTTAAAGTTTGAGCAGCGGAGTGCGGTGCAGGCGCTGTGGGTGGAGGATAAAGTGCGGGTTATAGTGGCCACAAATGCCTTTGGTATGGGTATTGATAAACCAGACGTTCGGTTGGTCGTGCACCTGGATCTGCCTGAAAGTCTGGAAGCCTATTATCAGGAAGCGGGCCGTGCGGGACGTGATGAAATGTACGCGTATGCCACACTGCTTTATGGCCCGAACGATGTGGCAGAGTTGAAGCGCAAAGTGGAGGAAGCTCACCCTGCTGTAGAAGATATCAGAAGGGTGTACCAGTGCCTGGCAAACTATTTCCAATTGGCCGTAGGCAGCGGGCAGTTCAGCAGCTTCGACTTTGACCTCGCTGACTTTGCTAAACAGTATAAACTTAAAGCCCTGGGAGCACACCACGCCATGAAGCGTTTAGAATCAGAAGGCCTCATTCAACTGAACGAAGGGTACTATATGCCCTCCCGGCTAATGCTGCTGTTAGAAAACACAGCGCTTTACAGCTTTCAGTTAAAGAACCCTGAACACGATAAACTGATACAATTGCTATTAAGGTTGTACGGAGGCGAAGCTTTCGTGAACTATGTAAAACTACAGGAGCGAAAGATGGCGCAGCTACTGCAGGTAACGGAGCAGGAGCTGCGTAAAAAGCTGGAATATTTGCATCGGCTCCAGGTGCTTAGTTATGAGCCGCAGCATGATTCCCCGCAGCTTGTTTTTACAGCACCCCGCGAAGAGGCAGGTAAGCTTTCGCTAGATACTAAAAAGCTGAAGACTCTACGGGAGCGTGCTCTTCAGCAGGCAACCGAAATAGGGCGTTATGTTGAGACAGAAAATCGCTGCCGCACGCAACTCTTATTGGAATACTTTGGAGAAATCACCGACAAGCGCTGCCGTATCTGTGACTACTGCCTGTCCATGCGAAAAAAAGAGCGGGAAGGGCAGGAGCATGCGGCTTTGCGGGATAAACTCTTGCAGCTTATAGAAGTCAGGAATTACTTGCCAAAGGAGCTGGTGCAGCAGTTTGAGGTAAAACATGCTGCTGCCGTTACCGAACTTATACGGGAACTGCTGGATGTAGGCAAGATCAAATATGTAGCATCTGGAAAGCTGGAGCTAAAGTAAATACATAATCTACTCCGCCGTATTTCTGCGCCACTGCTTCCCAAGATCTACTAAAGTTTTAACATTATCTTTTACGGGAGGATTTGGTGCTGCTAAAATTATGGATTTTTTATTAAAATAGGCTTCATTTACCCATTTATGTTCTGTCTCTCCGATTGGCTCAATATCCAACAAGTGTAGCGAAGCTGGCACGGTAGGCAAGGCAGGAACAATGCACTTGTAGCATTTACTCTCATGAAGGTATGCCGCTCGATCCTGAAGCGCTGAGTTATACTTCGCTGCTTTGCCTGAAAGCAAATCCAGGTAGGCTGTGCTGACGTTATTTTGAATATCAAGAACAGACAGCAAAAACAATAGCAAAATCCCGCCCTTCACAAGAAAAGGAGCCTGCTGTATCAGAAGCCAGGAAGGTCGTTGTATGATGAGTACTTGTAAGGTATAAAACCAGCTGAGCAGCAGAAAAAAGTAAATAACATTTTCTACTCTAGGTGTAGGTCTTTCGCCTGTTGCCCACGTGAAGACAAAATGCATCAGAAACAGCGTACCAATAATGTAGAGAAAGAGGAGTGACAGCGGTACTTTAAACAGTCTCGATTGCTGGTATGCTTCTCTGATCTGAGCTCCAAACACCAGCACATATACCAGGGATGCCAGAATAAGCAGGCCTCCCCAGCGGTACAGCGAAACCAGCGTAAGTGCCCCAGCATATAGTACAGACCATACCGGCTGCCTTGCCACAGCATGCATCTCCATCCGCGCATAATTTCCTGGTGCAAGTACTACAAACAGGCTTACAAGCAAGCAAAAAGAAAATATTGTGAAGAGGTAGTACCTGTCTTTTGATTTTTTGATCCAGCTCACGATTAGTATAAACAATAGAGTTGTCATCATATATACTAATGCTAGCTCGTTTGATCCCGCCATAAAGGCGCCAGCTATACTAGCCAATACTGTACATGCAACTTTGATAGCCACATTAGACTGCCGATGTATTAGTAGCAAAAGAATGAGCATCCATAGAAACAAAATATTAGCAAGTGTATAAGTTAACGTGAACTCGGTAATTAAGCCAGCGTTCTGGCGGGGTTGAACCTTTTGTTTTTGTGGTCTAGAAAGGTGTAGGCTGTCAGTCCTGAGAGGATATGGACCAG